>JAJXZM010000301.1 GCA_021780055.1 Acidobacteriota bacterium | reverse complement strand
CTCGGTCGAGATCTGCTACCGTGAGGGCGGCGAGGCCATGATTGCGCTCTTACCGGTGACACCTGAAGACAAGACGGAGTGGCTTAGCTTTAATGAGCGTTTCGAATGTAAGCGATGCCGAATTGTCTTTCCCGAGCCGCAGCCTTCCTTCTTCTCGTTTAACAACCCTGCCGGCGCCTGTCCGCGATGCCAGGGTTTTGGGAATACAATTGATTTCGACCCGGATCTGGTGGTTCCCGACAAGAAAAAAACGCTTGGCGATGGTGCCATCGAACCATGGACCAAGCCGCGCTATCGGAGCCTCCTGCAGGAAATGAAGTTAGCGGCGCGAACTCGCGGTGTTCCGTTGAATGTTCCTTTTTATCGATTGTCGGCCCAGCATCAACAATGGGTTATGGACGGCGATGAGGAATTCGGCGGGGTTCGCGGGTTTTTCAAATATCTCGAGCGCAAAAAGTACAAACTTCATATCCGCGTGTTTCTCAGCCGTTACCGCGGATATGCAACCTGCTCGGAATGCCACGGCGGGCGCCTGCGGCGGGAGGCCCTTAACGTTTCGATTGAGGGGAAAAACATTGTTGAAGTCTGCAGACTGTCAATTCAGGATGCGCGCAACTTCTTTAGTGGTCTAAGTCTCAGCCCTTCCCAGGGCGAAGTGGCGGAGAGAGTGCTTGAAGAGATCCGCTCGCGGCTGGATTTCCTGTACAAGGTCGGGCTGGAGTATCTGACGCTTGACCGGCTCGCTTCCACGCTGTCCGGGGGCGAGTCTCAGCGGATTCAGCTTGCCACGGCGCTGGGATCCAATCTGGTTGGGACGCTTTACGTGCTGGATGAGCCTTCTATCGGCCTCCACTCCAGGGATACGGACCGTCTGATCGGAATTCTCAAGAACCTGCGGGACATTGGAAATACTATCCTGGTGGTTGAGCACGATCCGGAAATGATCCGCAATGCCGACAAAATTCTGGACCTGGGCCCCGGTGCCGGCGAGCACGGCGGCCGCATTATATACTCCGGGGACTACGAAGGCCTGATCAGAGATTCTCATTCGCTGACGGGTTGCTACCTGACGGGTGAGTTGAGTGTTCCCATGCCGATGGAGCGGCGCAAGCCGGGCAAGTCGTGGCTGCGCATTCGCGGAGCAAGACAACACAATCTGAAATCGATTGATGTGGACATTCCCCTGGGACTGATGGTTTGCGTCAGCGGAGTATCGGGTTCGGGAAAGTCAACACTTGTGCATGATGTGTTGTACAACGCCATAATGTTGCGGCGGGGCAATGCGGCTTCCAAGGTTGACCTGGACTCCATTGAAGGCGATGAAAAGTTCTCGGACATCATCCTCGTAGACCAGTCGCCACTTGGACGGACGCCGCGCTCAAACCCTGTGACTTACATCAAAGCGTTTGACGGCATCCGTGAAGCTTTTGCCTCCACTCCAGAAGCCAGAAAGCACGGTTTTTCGCCAGGCCACTTTTCTTTTAACATTCCCGGCGGCCGCTGTGAGACCTGCCAGGGCGACGGAACGGTGACTGTAGAGATGCAGTTCCTGGCGGATATCGAACTGGTATGCGAAGAGTGTCACGGCATGCGATTTAAGCCGGCGATCCTGGACATTCGATATAAAGGGAAGAACATCCATGAGGTTCTCCAGATGACGGTGAAAGAGGCGATTTCTTTTTTTGCAGGGGTTCCGTCCGTGGCGAACAAGATTCGCGTTCTGGATGAAGTCGGCTTGGGTTATCTGCGGCTGGGGCAATCGGCTACAACTTTGTCGGGTGGAGAAGCGCAGAGAGTGCGGCTGGCGGCCCACATGGCCCATCCCGCTACCTCGCACCCGCTTTTTATATTCGACGAGCCTACGACGGGTCTCCACTTTGACGACATTGCAAAACTGCTCACGGCCTTCCGTCGGCTGATTGATACTGGAGCCACGGTGCTGATTATCGAACACAACCTGGATGTGCTGAAGGCAGCGGACTGGGTCATCGATCTCGGTCCGGAAGGCGGTGACGCCGGTGGATTAGTGGTGGCGACGGGCACTCCTGAGCTAGTAGCCGCTAACCCGCAATCCTACACCGGAAAGTTTCTCGGGGAGCATCTCTCTGCAGGCGCAGCACGCACTTAACTTTCTTTCCCGGCTGTCTGTGGTATTTTCAACCCAGGTAAAACAATCCACCTTGCCACCAATTCAGGGGAGTTGCATGATTGCAAACAAGCTCGGCACTTGTTGCACGAGCCGCTATAATATCGGTGATGAGATCACCCCTCCTCATGGTTGTTGCTGCCGCCTGTCTTGCTATTCTGGGACAGGCTTTTGCCCATTCCGCGCCCGGCCGTAACAACGATAAAGAGCAGAAACTGATTGCCAGGATTGAGCATGAAACGAACCCTGGCAAGAAGGCCAAGCTCCAGCTTCGTTTGGCGAAATTGAAGTTGGCGGAGGCTGACCGTGCCTATCGGTCCCGGAACTTTGAGGAGGGTAAGGCGCTCCTCCATCAATATCTTGATGGGGTACGGAATTCCTGGGTCACTCTTCAGGGTACCGGCAGCGCCATCAGAAAGCATCTGGGGGCGTTGAAGGATCTGGAGATTTCTCTGCGGGAGAACGATCGCTTTCTCGAAGATATGAGGCATCGGGTACCCTATCCTGAAAGTGACTTTGTCAAGGAGATCGAAAAGGAGAGCAGCGAGGTTCACAATCAAGTGCTGGACGTAATTTTCCCGGGGGGCTACACCCCAAAGGGAAAAAGAAAGCCTTCGCCACCTGAGAGTTTGGGTCCGGTCATAGCTGCTCCTGCCAAGTCATGAAACGGTTTTGGGTTTGCCTTGAATTCGTTTTGGTTATACTTCTGGTAGCGGCGCCGCGCTGTATTCGCGCGCAGAACAAGGATTACTTGACTTCCGCCGAAGTGGACAAGCTGCGTGACGCCCAGGATCCCTCAGAGCGCGTCAAGGTCTATCTTTCCTTTGAACAGGACCGATTGAATCGCATAGCAGCTGCGAGTGAGGCCGGCGGCGATGCTCGCGACAGCGTTGGTGACCTGCTTGACCAGTATATTTCCATTGATAACGAGCTTAAAGACTGGATCCAATATCAGTACGATCACGAAGGTGATATGCGAAAGGGTCTCCGGGTATTGCTGGACGAGGGGCCAAAGCAATTGGAAATTTTGCGCCACCTTCAGAGTTCACCCGACGCCAGCAAAAATGACTATGCGAGCTCGCTTCAGGATGCCATTGCGGACATGAATGATACGCTTGACGGTGCGACGCAGGCGCTGGCCGTCCAGCAAAAGAAATTTCCGGAAATGGCGGAGAGAGCCAAGGCTGATGCAAAGGCGATCAAGAAGGAACGCAAGGAGCAGGAGAAGCTGAACAAGAAAGAACGAGAGATGAGGAACAAGCATCGCAAGAACGAAAACCCTGATGATGCCGGTGGACACTGATGGCCACTTTGCGAGTTCGTTCCGGTTTCGTTGATTCACGACAACTTGTGCTTCCGCTCCGCGCGCCGTTTTCTCCGGAATTTGTGTTTGCTCGCGTGTTTCGCCGATTAGGAATCAGGCGCGCAGTGCCCGATTTCCACGTTGAATACCGCCCTTTCTCCAGCCTGCGCAGCAACATCGCATTGAGGGGAAACCGCGCTCGCGTTCATATTTCGGATGTTCTTGCGGAGGCTCCCCCGATTGTCCTTGAGGCCCTTGCCGAGATCCTCCTTGCTCAACTTTTTCGCCGCCGGGCCTCGGCAGAGGCGCGGGAATGTTACATGGCTTATATCTTTGAGCCGGCCGTACGGCGGCGCGTTGATGAGACCCGCCGTTCCCGTGGCCGCGTCCGGCTGCTTCCAGCGCGAGGCCGCCATTTTGACCTTGCTGAAATCTTTTCACGCCTGAACCAGCGATATTTTGATGGCGAACTGTCTTCCTGTCGGATTGGCTGGACACCTCGTCCGTCGCGCAGTGTTCTCGGCCGCTATGATCCTGCTCACCACACCATTACCATCAGCAGGCGCCTTGACTCGGAATCGGTTCCTCTTGAAATCGTGGAGTACCTGGTTTTTCATGAGATGCTGCATATCCGTATTCCATTGGAGCGGCGTGGGTCGCGCCGCGTCGTGCATTCACGGGCATTTCATGAAGCGGAAAAAGCGTTTCCCGACTACCGCCGCGTTCGCGAACGCCTGAAGAAGATATTTTCAAAATAGCCCTCCATTTCATCGGTGGCATCTGCTACGATATGGGCCGCCGTTTCCTGCAAAGCGAACAATTCCAACCGAACCGGGAGGCTTTCCCATGGAGAAGGGATTTCAGGCTGTTACCAAACGTTTCTGTTTTCTTTTTTGTTTTGTATTCTTCGTCGCTTTGGCCGTGCCTGCAGCGCCCCCTCTCAGCGTGACGTCTCCTGACGGGGACCTTACCATTACTTTTGAATTGAAGGCGAATCCCCAGCCTTATCTCCCGGGTGAGCGCGCATACTATCGCGTTTCTTACAAAGGCAAAACCGTCCTCAGAGACTCGCCTTTGGGTCTTGATTTCAAAGACCAGGCAGCATTGGACCACGGCTTTGAAATCACCGGGTCGCAACGCGCGTCGCATGACACGACGTGGACAGACTCCCTGGGAGCGGTGCGATCGGTGCGCGATCATTTCAACGAACTCACCGTTTCACTGCGTGAACGCCAGGCTCCCGGCCGGCGATTGGATTTAGTCTTCCGCGCGTACAATTCGGGAATTGCATTTCGTTATTCGCTGCCGCGGCAGAGTGCGCTGGACAATTTCACCTTGTCGTCGGAGGATACCGGTTTTTACTTTCCCGGAAACCCTTCTGCGTTTGCTCTCAATCTCGGCAGCTACAACACGAGTTACGAAGGCGAATTTCAGCCTGTTACCTTGGACCAGATCAAGCCAACCTCGATCATCGGCATTCCCTTGCTGGTGCACATGCCGGATGGTCCGTGGGTCGCTATCCTTGAGGCGGACCTTGACGATTACGCCGGCATGTTTCTGGGCGGGGTCCGCGGCATTCCTGGAGCGCTGATGAGCAAGCTCTCGCCCCTGCCGGGCCATTCTGATGAGGCTGTCATCTCCTCGACGCCGAAGGACAGTCCGTGGCACGTTGTGATGGTTAATTCCACTCCCGGCGGCCTGATCGAATCTGATGCCCTGATCCTGAATTTGAACCCGCCTTCTGCTCTTTCAGATACCTCATGGATCAAGCCGGGCAAGTCCGCCTGGGACTGGTGGTCAGGCAGTTACGCGAGCGGAGTCAACTTCAAACCCGGAATGAACACTGCGACAATGGAGCACTACATCGATTTCGCCTCCAAATCTCATTTTCGTTACATGCTGATCGATGCTGGGTGGTCGCCGCGCGACGATATCACCCGTGCCGTTCCTTCGATAGACATGCCCACAGTCCTTGCTTATGCAAAGCAGCGCAACGTGCACATTTTGCTTTGGATGTACTGGTCGGCCGTTGACAAGCAGATGGACAAGGCGTTCCCACTGTTTGAGAAGTGGGGAGTTGCGGGAGTGAAGATCGACTTTATGGATCGCAACGACCAGGAGATGGTGAATTTCTATCACCGCACGGTCAAGGCGGCTGCGGCACATCATTTGGTGGTTGACTTTCATGGGGCATATCCGCCTGACGGTTTGCGGCGGACCTATCCAAATCTCCTGACGCGCGAAGGCGTGATGGGAATGGAATATAACAAATGGAGCCGTCGCGAAACACCCGAACACCTCACAACCAT
Source organism: Acidobacteriota bacterium (assembly GCA_021780055.1). The sequence continues at coordinate 104 of JAJXZM010000301.1, read as the reverse complement.
CCCGTTTACGCGAATGCTTGCCGGGCCGATGGATTACACGCCGGGATGCTTTAATAACGCGACGCGCGAACAGTTCCAGCCGCGGCAGATTCAACCCATGTGCC
>JAJXZM010000209.1 GCA_021780055.1 Acidobacteriota bacterium | reverse complement strand
CACTCCAAGTGCCCCCACAGTCCGTGACCCATACCTGAGCGGCGCCATCACAAGAGCGCAATGGCGCATTTCATCGGCAGGATTCTCTTTCCCGATGACGACCTGCACGCCCGTGTTTGAAGAACGGAGAACGGACCCCAGTATCTCGATCAGCTTGGCCTTTTCCTCAAAGGCCAGCAACAATTGCCGAATCTTGCGCACGTCCTCAAACTCAGGCTGTTCAAGTATCCTCGTCGTACCCTCCACAAAAAGTGGCGCAAGTTCATCATGTCCGAGCGCCCCTTCCATCAGCAGGCGGCCGACGCTGCGCAAAAGATGATCAAAAAGTTCGCGCGCCTCCTCAATCTTCTTGAATATCTCAAGGCGGATCGTCCGCAGCGACCATCCAAGGAACTCGGTGTTCAAATAGGCCGCACTGCGGTCAAGTTCCTCCTGGCTGATGTCTTCGTCCAGACGCAGCACGTTGTTTTCCACCAGGTCCGGCCGTGAAACGATGACTACCAGAACGCGGCGGTCAGGCAGCTTGATGAACTTGATATGTTCCAGCAGTTTCTCCTCAAGAGCCGGGCCCAGCACCAGTCCCACGTTGCTCGAAACCTCTGCCAGCACGCGCGAGGCCTTGGCCATAAGCTGCTCATTCGGCACTTGTTCGCCACTGAGACTTTCCTCAATAAACTGCACAAGCGCGGGAGTCAGCCGGGCCATTTGCATCATCCGGTCCACGTAATAGCGGTAGGCCTTGTCCGTGGGTACGCGCCCCGCGGAGGTGTGCGGTTGCTCCAGAAAACCCTCGGCCTCCAGATGTGACATCACAGCGCGAACCGTTGCCGAACTCAGCGACTCCTGTGTCTCGATCGCCACGGTTTTCGAGCCGACGGGCTGTCCGTTGGCGATATAGTGGCGCAAGATAGCCGACAATACTTCACGACGCCGCTTTTCAAGATTGGGTTCTAATCGCATTGCTCGTTGGCCGGAGCGCGCACGCACTCCCTTCATAAGCTACTCTATTTTATACTATTCGGCAGGCTAATTTGTGTCAATGCTTCGCATCGCAACTTTGGGCGGTTCTTTAACTTACACAGAATCCGGTTGCTCATTCCGGCAAGAGATAATTATCAATTTTCATAGGCTTGCGCAAGAGGTTCAGAGCCGGAAAACGGACTATGAACTTTACAGGCTGCTTTGACCCGCCATGAAGGCTACCGTGTTAGGCCACATATGTCGGCGCATTCCGTTCCGGGGAGCGCCCTGCCCTGGCCCCGTTCAAGACGTCACTACCGGGGGGAATCTGCACTGCAAATCCGCCGCGTATTTTCCGGCACAGCAGTTCCCTCGTGTATTTCATCCGGAGGTATATTGTTAATCAAGCAGCGCACGAGGCACCTCCACGTGCTACGAGTGGATGCAGGAGGATGAGGGTTTATGGCAGACGCACAGATTTTCAAGAATTATATTGGCGGCCAATGGCAGGAATCAGCCGGCCGCAAAACTTTTGACAACATCAATCCGGCGGATACAACGGACCGGATCGGTTCCTTCCAGAAGTCAAATGCCGAAGACGTCGCGGCGGCCGCTGCGGCAGCAAAGGCGGCCTTCCCTGCGTGGAGAAGAACGCCGCCTCCGAAGCGGGCGGAGATCCTGTTCCGCGCAGGCCATTTGCTTGCCGAGCGCAAGGACACCCTGGCTCGCGACATGACGCGCGAGATGGGCAAACCGATCGAGGAGGCTCGCGGTGACGTCCAGGAAGCCATTGACATGACATTCTATATGGCAGGAGAAGGACGGCGGTTGTTTGGCCAGACCACAACGTCCGAGCTTCCCAGCAAGTTCTGCATGTCGGTTCGGAGCCCCATCGGCGTTTGCGGTTTGATTACGCCGTGGAACTTTCCGATGGCGATTCCTGCCTGGAAAATTATGCCGGCGGTGATCTGCGGAAACACGGTGGTCATCAAGCCGGCGGAAGACACTCCGCTCTCGGCCCTGAATCTGGTGAAGACGCTCGAGGAAGCAGGCCTGCCCCCGGGCGTTGTCAACTACGTTAGTGGTTTCGGGCCTGATGCTGGCGCGCCGCTGGCAACGCATCCTGACGTTCCGGTGATTTCGTTTACCGGCTCAACAGAAGTTGGCAGGCAGGTGGCCCACGCCGGCGCCGACCTGTTCAAGCATATATGTCTTGAAATGGGAGGCAAGAACGCCATCATCGTGATGGATGATGCCAACCTGGACCTGGCCCTGGACGGGGCCATCTGGGGAGGCTTTGGAACCACCGGCCAGCGTTGCACTGCAACAAGCCGCATCATTCTTCACAAAGACATTTACACGGAATTTTCTCAAAGGTTTGTTGAGCGGGCCGGCAAGTTGAAGGTCGGCAACGGCGCCGATCCGGGTGTTCAGGTGGGGCCGCTCATAAACCAGTCCCAACTCAGCAAGGTGGAACGCTATGTTGAAATCGGCGTACAGGAAGGCGCCCGCGTTCTTTGCGGCGGTGGGCGGCTGACCGGGGGAGAATACGACCGTGGCTGGTTCTACGCTCCAACGATTTTTGCCGACTGCGAGCCCGGGATGCGAATCTGCCGGGAGGAAATTTTTGGGCCGGTGGTTGCGCTGCTCCCGTGCAACAACCTGGAGCACGCCATCGAAATTGCAAACGGCGTGGCCTATGGCCTGTCGTCGTCGATTTACACGCGAAACATCAACGATGCCTTCAAGGCCATGCGGGAAATGGAGACCGGGATTTTTTATGTAAACGCGCCCACCATCGGTGCGGAAACACACTTGCCGTTCGGCGGAGCCAAGCAGACCGGCAATGGCCACCGCGAAGCCGCTACAGCTGCGCTCGACTTCTATACGGAGTGGAAGTCGGTTTATATCGATTACAGCGACAAGCTGCAGCGGGCGCAGATTGATACGTGAGCACACACAGCGAAGTGGCTTGAAGCGGCGGCTAATGAACACCGGTGTTTCACAACAACGCTTCCGGCAGTCATAGCCCGCCGCAACAGCCGGCAGCATCAGTTCAGCGGCCAGTGCTTAATGGGCGTTCTTCCCGATGACGGCCAGCAGACCCTGCGCTTCTGCCGGGGCGGCGACGTGGCCGTCCAGAATGGATGCCGCTTCAATGTCTGCCCCGTACATGGCCTGGTCTGCAGTCCTGTCGGGTTTTACTACCGCGCCGTTCAGGCTGACCCCGGCAAAGACTCCCCTGCTGCGAGAATAGGTCAGGATTTCGGCGTGCATCTCGGCATCGGTGGCCGCAGCAGCACTGCGCCCAACCGGGCCCGCTGCCGCACTGGCGTCAGCGCCCACCTTGAATTTGTCGCTCAGCAGGTGGTCCATGCCGTTGCGGTTCCTGAAAATCATGATGATGTCAGTGGACGATCCACCGATCTGAAAACCGAAACTCCCTCCACTCACCATCAGGAATGCCGGAGCGCTCCAGCCGCTTGCGGTTCGGCAGGTTACCAGGCCCCGCCCGTAACTACCTCCAAAGACGAATGCCGCGCGCTTTTCGCCGGGAATAATTGCAATGCACTTGGCGGACCCGAGCAGGTCCTGCGGAATGCCTTTGTCCGGCGCGTTCATAATGTCCTCAAAGGCAAAGCGTGAATTGCGGATGCGGTCAAGGTCCAACTGGCGGCCGGAATCTGCAAGCACCGGAACCGCCATTCCCGCCAGCAGCAGAGTGACCATTAGAAATCGAACCTTCATATGAAAATCCTCCATTCCAACTCGTAGTTGTGCACAAATTACAGAAGCGCTGAACCTGTACTCTCACCGAACTTGGTTCCTAAAGTGCGGGTGGAGAGAGACAATTTCAGCCCCTGCTGTTTGTGCCCTGTGTGTCCCTTGCGTCCCAAAGTTTGGAGTCGAATACCCGGCAATTCCATTGAGAGCCGGCTGTGACTCTGGCTTCCCCAACTGTCTTAGATGCAAATTTTTAGTTTGAAGAAGTGGGTTTCTTTAGGGCCGGCGCAGCAGAATTCAAAGTGGTTTCTGCCTCGCTTTCAGCTTCGGTTTGGGTTGACGGTTGAGGCCCCAGGCCTGGCGGCAGCGGGTGAGGTCCCAAGCCGAGTTTCATCAGGGGCTTTGCCTCGGGCAATCCGGTGGGAGCAAATCCGTTTTGCTTCTGGAATTGCTTCATGGCGTCGCGCGTAGCCAGGTCCCAGCTGCCGTTGGGTGTTTCATGCAGGGTACCTGCATCCACCAGCGCCTGTTGGATCTCTTTGACACGTTCGGGCTGAATTCTGACCTGTGTATAACGGCGGTGGGAAGGTCGATACCGGCGGAAATGACGAACACGGCGGTGCGGCGCGGATTTGCGCACGGCATGCGATTTTCGTTTTTGCGCGCCGTTCAGTTGCAGGGCCGGAGCCATCAGCAGAAGTGCCGTGACGATCGCAGTCCATTGTATCCGTTGGCGCCGACTTGTGGGAGATTTCAACATAGTCGTGTTAGTGCAAAGTATCGGCCAGAAACATAGTAGTAAAAGTCTGCCCCGCTTGTCGAGCCACAAGCAGCAAAACGTCCTGCCCAGGCCGGAGAATCTTCTGGACCCGCGCGAAGTCGTCCACGGAGGCAACCGGCTGGTGATTGACGCTGAGGATAATGTCGCCTGTCCGCACGCTGAGCTCAGTGGCAAACCCTTCGGGCACGATGTCCACAACTAGCACACCCTGCTGCTTGGAGAGATGCAATGATTTCACCAGCAGGGATGCCTCTGCGGCCGATAGGTTGCGGACGCTCATACCCAGAACGCCGCCGGCTTCCTCGGGTGCGTTCCTGTCGTTACTCGGGACCTGGCTGGTTTGTTGCTGGGCCAGAATGGCATTGCGGTCCGCAACTTCGACCGACGCGGTCATCTGTTTCCCGTCGCGCAGGATGTCCAGCTTGACCTGACTGCCGATCCTGCTTTGGGAGACAATTTCTACAAGGTCGTTCCCGGAATTGATGGACTGGCCGTTAACGGAGAGGATGACATCGCCCATCTTCAGACCTGCGCGCTCGGCCGGACTGCCCGGCTCAACGTTGTTCACCACAACTCCATGCTCAGCGCCAAAGCTACGCAACAGCGCCGGATTGCTCTGGTCAAGGAAAGTTACTCCAATCGCACCGCGTTCCACCTTGCCGGAGTTAATCAACGTATTATAAATGGCACGGGCCGTATCGGAAGGGATCGCAAAACCAACACCGTCATTCGCTCCCTGGTTGGTAGCGATTGCGGTGTTGATACCGATCACGTGCCCGGCCATGTTGACCAGCGGACCGCCGCTGTTTCCAGGGTTTATGGCAGCGTCGGTCTGAATAAACCGCTTGAATTGTCCGTCCTGCCCCGGCTCAATGTCGCGCCCCTTGGCACTGATGATGCCCGCGGTCACCGTTGATTCCAGCCCGAAGGGGCTGCCGACGGCGAGCACCCAGTCCCCCACTTTGGCTGCAGATGAATCTCCAAACTGAGCGGCTTGAAGACTCTTTCCCGCGTCGATCCTGACGACAGCGAGGTCGGTCCATTTATCTGCCCCGACGAGCCGGGCCCGGTAGTGCGTGGCCTCGTCGCCGTGCAGATAGACCTCAATCCTGTCCACTGGCTTATCGGCTTCCTTCTGCATAACCACGTGATAGTTGGTCAGAACATACCCGCGCGGATCGAGAACGACGCCAGAGCCCAGGCTACGGCGCTGATAATGGTCAGGAGGCGCACCGGGTTTGCCGAAGTTGAAAAAACGGTTGAAGAAATCACCAAACGGTTCCTGGCCCTGCGATCCGAAGCCCCGCCCCGAAATATGCACGGTTGTTTCCGTGGTGATGTTGACGACAGATGGTTCGATTTGCTCAGCAACGCGTGCGAAGCTGTTTGACAGTTCCACGGGTGACGGATCGGCCAGGGGTTGGGGTTCGGCCGAGGCGTCTGCCG
>JAJXZM010000387.1 GCA_021780055.1 Acidobacteriota bacterium | reverse complement strand
CAACCATGCTGATGCTCAACTGGCTGCCGGTTTCGCTGAATGCCAGATTCTGGAATGGATTGGCCGTGTTGGGATTCTGGTTTTGCCAGGCGATCTGTTGCGCCAGCTTCAGCCCTTCCATCACCTGCCTGAGGGATGAAGCGTCCTGTTCCGATTTGCAATACATATTCAGGTTCAGTTGAATATCGCTGCCGGTGTTAATGCTATAACCGAACACGTTCACGTTCTGGAAAACCTTTGCCCAGTCGAGGTCCACGGCGCTCTGCCGCGGCATCCAGCCCTTGAACCATGACGCCACAGCGGAGGCAACAGCCACGCCCCAGATCGGGGCTGAAGACTTCGCCTCGTTTACCGCATTGGCAAAACTGTCGACGGTTGAGAGCGTAACGCCGCCGCCGCTCAGGTTCTGCGTGATCTGGCTGAGCGTGGCCAGCGTTCCAAATACGCCCTGGCCGGGGCCCAGAATAACCAGGCACTGCGAGTCCAGGCCGGCGCCGAGGCAGTAGCCGGTCTTTCCGCCAATCTGCTGGGCGGGAAGGTTTCGTGCTTCCGCGTGGGCGTCAAGAACTTTCGGGTCAAAATTTCCCTGCGCAAAGCCGTAAAGGTTCGTGTCCGAACTCCCGGCGCTCCACCCCAGGACAAGCTGATCGACATCGGTTTCCTTAATCCCAAGCTCAGCCATGGACTCCACCAGTTTTTGGAGGCGCGGCCCCATGTAGTGCTGCTGCAGGGTAGCGTAATTGGGCAGCTTGCGCAGCGTCGCGGGGTTCGAATACTCCAGGCGGATCGTGTCCGCCGGAAAGCTGTTCATGGCCTTTGTAACCAGGTCCTGGCCCGGCAACGGCGAAACGCCCGCCGCCAGGACCACCAGCAACGCAATCATGGATGTCTTGAATGAATTCATCTAGTTTCCTTCTTTGGGTTTCAAAACCACGACTTCCCGCCGGTGTGAACGGGTAAGAAAGGTTTTCAGGCTGTAGCCGGCCGTCAGCTTTTCAATCTCCCGGTTTGACAACGGCGTATAAGGAAACTGGCCGGAATCCTCGCCATACCCGCCGAGCGTTGTGAGGCTCTCGAGCCACCACCGCCCTTCTTTCCCCACTGTAAGATTGGGCTCGCGGAGAAAACAGAAGAAGATGCCGCCTGGGCCAAGAAGCGAAAGAAGCGCCCGGACAAGCACAGGAGCGGCGTCACGCGGAACAAGATCGAGCAGGTGCCAGCAGCAAACCAGGCTGAGAGATGCCGGCGGGATGGCCGGAATTTCGCTGAGCAGCCTGTCCAGACAGAAGAGGGTCTGCTTGCCCTCCTGCCGCCAGAAGGCGGGATCGCCACGCTGCAAGGGCCCAATCAGGTCCGCAACGTAAACTTTGGCGTGGCGCTTGATCAGGACGCCAACCGTTGAGGATGAAACGGTCGCGCAATCCAGCACCATCGGGTCCGCGACGTCCTGCAGGAAGTTCCAGATCCACTGGAGCGCCTGGCTCGGGATTGACGCGCCGCCGTCTGAAGGAGACTTCTTGCGCGAGCCCTCCTGCGTCTTTACTGAGAACATCGGCAAACCCAAACTGCTCCGCTGAAATCGATTCGCTGGCGTGGCCGGAAAAAGAGCATCAGCTTTCAGGTTAACACAACAGGAACGACTTCAGCGCGGCCGGTCGAGTGATTCGAGAAGCAGGCGTGGAATCCTAGTCGTCGCTTTCGAGCGGGGCCGCAGCAACCAGGGACGAGCGCTCTTCCGTTTTTCCCTCGCGAAGGATGTCGATGCTGCCTTTGAAATAGGCCCCTTCCTCAATGGAGATGCTGGCCGAGGTCAAGTCACCGGTCACGTTGCCGGTGCGCCGCACGTCAATCTTCTCGCGCGCGCTGACATTTCCGTTTACAGTCCCGTAAATCACCACCTGCCGGGCCTGAATTTCTGCCTTCACCTTGCCGGTTGCCCCGATCGTCAGGCAATGGTCCTGCAGATTCACGGTGCCATCGAACTGCCCCTCGATCACCAGATCTTCATTAGCGGACAATTCTCCCTTCAATATAATCGAGCGGCCGATAGTGGCCTGCACCTGGCCCTGGGAACTTACACTGCTATCTCTTCGAATGCTTTCAGGCATACGGTTCTCCACCTTTGAATTAACTGAGGATACGGGAACGGCCGGCTGAACGGAGGGGACACTGGGTTGCGACTTTTTTTCCTTTTCCCACCACATAATAAGTTACTCCTGGCATTGTAATGATGGCGGAAAAGACCGCCTGCCGCCCCCCGTCGATGTGCATATTAACTCGGATGCCAACGAGATTGCAACGGTCTTTCGCTGCGGATACAAATTGCGCACTGATTGCAGAGGTCAGTGCTCACCGCTAGCGTGTGTGCACGGCTGGCGCGAATGGTCGCCTTGTACTATCTGCGGTCTCGCGAAGCGAGAGGCACTTGCTTCTCTTCATTCCACCTGATCCATCGTGGTCCCTTAGCTGCAGCGCCACTCATCACTCCCCAATGCCTTTTTCATCCTTCATCATTCACAATTCATAATTCTTTCCCGCGCCATTCTAACCCCGCTCAGCTTCGCCGCCTGACGACCGATCAAAGCCATTCCCTGCGGGATCGCAGAGACAGAAACCGCCTCTGCGCCAGCCCCGTCCGTTAATGTTGCGAAAGAAGGGTCGCATACATCGCAAAAGGTGCGACGTATGCGACGACCCACGGCCGCTAAATCCGCACGAATGTCTTGTTACGGAACATGTAATAGAGTCCAAACCAGAGAATGCCTACAGTTCCGGCGGCGACCAGGAAGCTGCCGAAGATTCCCAGGTGCGCGCCGAGGCCAGCAAAAAGCGTGCGGCTAATGGTCTTGAAGGGGATGAGGTCCGGGGCGATATAGGCAACGATGGCGTTCATGCCGAACACCATGAAGAAGAACGACCAGCGCCGGTAGCCCAGCACGTCAATCACATAGTAGAACAGGGCCAGCAGCAGCAGGCACCAGCCACCCGACCAGAGCACCATGGAACTTGTCCAGATGTGCTTGATGATGGGGAACTCGAAGCCCCATAGCCAGCCCGCAAAGAGGCACGCCACGCCGGACACCGCCAGCAGCAGCGCTTTCCGCTCCTTGGGCTTGGGACCGCGCAGCAGGTGGCCCGCCATCACACCCATCAGCGTGGTGGCGCCGAAGCCCAGGCTGCTGAGAATCCAGGTATAGTTGGTGCCGTCGCGGAAGCGGCCGAGGATGACGGTGTCAACCCACATGGCCAGGTTGCCCTGCGGAGTAAGAACACCGGCCCCAACGCCCGGCACCGGGACAAAGCGCATCAGCGCCCAGAAGACCACCAGCAACCCCACCGCCAGTCCTGCCTGCCAGCGGACCGGCATTTCCATCAGCGCAATCGAGGAGATGAGGTAGCCGGCGGCAATCGATTGCAGCGTGTTGCTGTAAATCTGAAAATTACCCAGGGTAAAGAGCAGCAGGTGCCCCTGCGCCACCATGCCCAGAATCCAAAGGATGACCACGCGGGAGGCCACTTTGCGGTAAATGCTGAGGCGGCTGTCGCCCCGCTCCACGCGTTTGCCGACCGAGAAAGGCATGGCCACTCCTACAATAAAGAGGAAGAGAGGCATGATAATGTCCCAGAAATTGAAACCTATCCAGGGAGTGTGCTCAAACTGCCCGCCAAGCCAGGGCGGCAGAGGATTGGCAAACAGCCTGAAAAATTCCACCACAAACGGAGCGCCGCCGGCAATCCAGAACATGTCAAAACCGCGCAGAGCGTCAATGGACATGACGCGCTCGGAAGTCGCGACGACGTGCAACGCTGTCTTTCCTGATTTCGTATCGTTCATCAGTGTGCTCCTTGTCATCACATAGGTTGGGTATGCATAAGTGGATGTCTGCGCAGTAAGTGCAAAGCTTATCTTTTTCGAAAGCCCAGCGTTGAGAGCAGGCTACGCGCTCGCGTGTTGCAAATATGTTCCGCATTCTGGAATGTATGCACGGATGGCGTCCCGACAAATCGGGGCGATCACAGGATGGGTCCATGGGCGGCAGCGGGTAAGCGAGCGCCATGTAGCCGAGCATAACGCCCCGCAGACACATGCACAACGACTAATTGCCGCAGGGTCTGTACTTCAAGCGGGTAGCGAGGACCTCCGGGGCTGAGGTCCGCGGTTCTTCCCGTTGACGTTTGCTCACGGTGTTGTATTCTAGCGCCATGTCGCGACTCCGGCGTCCGTTTCTTTCCGACCGATATTTCTTCGTCACCATACGTTTGTAGCGCAGGCCCTTGCGGCCTGCGGTTCTTACGCCCTCAAAAAACCGGGGCTGCGCAGATCCTGATCTTTGGGGTCTGCGCCGCCCGCCACGTCCCAGTCTACGGCGCCGCTCGGGTCCGTTTCCATGACGGTGGAACCAATCGCGTCCGCGTGGTCGATGTAAGCGCTGCCGCCGCCCATGTTCAGCCTCTGCCCCGCCACTCAAAACAAAACATCACGATTTTTCCCTTGACCCCGCAGCCCCCTTCACGGATGCGCCACCCGCCCAGCCCCGTGTCAGTACTCCTTCAGGTTGTCCCACCAGGTCAGCTTTCGAACGAAGATGACGATCTCGCCCGGCTTCGCCGCCAGACGCTTGTTGAGGCCGCGGTCACCTTTGCACGCCGAACCGAACTCTTTGTCAACGCCGATTGTGACGCCGCGCTTCAGCACTTCGTCTAATGGGCTTCCTGCCCAAGATGCGCAGGCTCTAATGCGACCGTTCTCCACGCCGACGGAGACGGTCTTAGGCAGCGGCTTCCGGAGGTGAAATAGCGCGACTCCGGCCGACGAGGTCGTCCCGTCGAGTCTGGGGATAGAAGCTCGTGACACATCGCCGGCGTACAACGTAACCTGTTGGTGCTTCGCGGGCTCCCCGTTCTTAAGGTAGGTGACGCGTACGCGAACTGTCACCGTCTGTGCAGCGAGTGTGACTGAACAAAGGAGACACGTTACAGTGGCCAGCATAAAGCTGCGTACGTTTTTCATTGGCAGCCCGCTTCGGGTGAGCAAGTCTCTATAATGCCGTTTCCTGCTTCGGCCCGCGTGTTTATAAAGAGGGACAGCCCGGCTTCGCCCCAATGCAGCGGATTAAGCGGCCCGAAATGGTCAATATGGGCCGAGACCCCTCCCGGAAGCGGCAGGTTTACGACGTGTGGGACATTTGGCCCAAAAAGCCCCAGCCCAGATGTGAGGTAATACGAGTCATTCGATCCATTGTGGAATATGGCGTTGAACAGGGCAGGGTCCTTGAAATCGCCCGCCGGTAGAGACGCGGGGTCGAACGGGTCGCCCGTAATCTGCACGTTGAACGTGAAGCCTACGTACCTGACCTGCACTTTCTGGCCAGCCTTGCATCCCTGCACAGAGTGTGAGCACGCGACCTCGTAAGCCAGGTTGATTGATTCGCTGTGAGGCTGCTCTTTCGCCGCGCCGCTTGCGATCAGGGTATCCGCTGCGGCCTGCGTTGTGGCTGCCTCATCCACGAGGGCATTGAGCGCGTTGAACGCCCCGTCGACGAGCGTGGAGTCCTGAACGTTGTTGGGGTCCGCGGCCTCGCAGCCGCCGTTCTCATTGGCGACTTGGGCGCTGCATGTCCCATGGAGGCCGCTGGGATCGTTGAGCGTGGTGGGGTTGTCGGTGACGTACGCGTACATATTCCACGTCTGCGGGTTTGCAAGGCTGACCACCTTCGTGCCGCCGGGGTCGGGGGTCATCCAGCGGCCGAGGCCGTCGCTGTATTCGCGCGTGGCCGAAGGCATCAAGGGGTCGTTGACCTGCCAATCCATCCCCGCGAACACCTGCGATTGCCGCGTGCCTGTCTGCTGCCACACCTGTCCCCACGGACCATTAACCACGTCCCATTGCACGGCGCCGCTCGGGTCCGTTTCCATGGTGG
>JAJXZM010000097.1 GCA_021780055.1 Acidobacteriota bacterium | reverse complement strand
CGATATGGGCAAAGGTTGTGATCCCATCTCTGTTACTCCCAATCCTCAAACTGGTCTTCACCTGAATGAAGCTGGTGAAAGAACGCGATGGCCTGACCTAGGAACGTTGCGCCGATGGCAGCAAGAACCAGCGGTTTCAGATAGCCACGCCAGAATTCTCCCGCCCTCAGCAGCCGCGGACGATGGGGCGGAAAACTGGCGAGGACCAGATCAACATCTTCTTTCTTGCCCAGGTAATAAACGTTGGGGCCAATCGAGACTTCCGGTGTTTCAAGCCGACGGGCGCCTTGTTCGTAAACCATCCTGAAGACATCGCTTTTTCTATCTTCCAGATCGCCAAAAAACTTTGCGTGTGCGGTGCAGGTGAGGACGCAAGCCGGCTCCAGTCCACGCTCCAGGCGAGGCGAGCAAAAATCGCACTTGTCGGCTTTCTTGATCGTGGGACTGATGTAGCGCGCTCCGTAGGGGCAAGCCTCAACGCAGTAACCGCAACCGATGCAAAGGTCGCGATCGATGTGTACTATACCGTTTTCGGCCTGATAAGTTGCCCCCGTAGGACAGGCTGGCACGCAGGCCGGGTGATCACAGTGGTTGCATTGCGCAACGTAAAAACCGGAAATGAGATCTGGAAACTTGCCTGCCACGCCTGTGTACCGCACATGGGTACGCGCAAAACCCGTGGGGACTTCCCATTCGGAGTTGCAAGCCACCGTGCAGGCCTGGCAGCCCACGCATTTCCTCAAATCCGTTACCATGGCGTAGCGCGCCATTGTTTTTCCTCTTAACCATTGCCGGACTCACGCCCGGCGACTAAAGCACTAACTCGTCAATACTCGGACAAAATTCACTCGCATTCCCGTTCCACCCATAATGGGATCGACTTTGACCCGTGTCATCAAGTCGGTATCCGAAGCCCCGCGGTGATAGGCAAGGTGCAACCGACGCGATTTGTGCCCGAATCCGTGAACCATGTAGAGGCAATCGCGCCGGATGCCTTTTGTGATCCTTACGCGCACAGGCAGACTCTTTGCTCCATCCTGATTTTCGAGTACGACTTCCTGGCCTTCGCTCAGCTGCAGGTCACGGGCCGCGTCTTCATTGATCCAGGCAGAGTTCTCATCCATCAGCGCGTCCAGCCAGGCGTTGTTCTGGCTGCGCGCAAAGGAATGCACCGGGGCCCTTCCATAAATCAGCCGGAAATATCCGACGGGGGGATCATCTACCGGCACGTAGCGCGGCAACGGGTCAAATCCCAACTGCTTCAGCAAGGGCGAGTGAAGCTCGATTTTCCCGCTCCGGGTCGGAAACAGCGGACCGTCTTCCGGCACCCGTTCTGAAATGTAAGGCCGACCCGGAAAAGCCACGGCGCCCTGTGTGAGGAGAGTGTCAACGTTCACGCCCAGCGGTTTGACCAGCATTTCAAGATGCTCTCGGGGCGTCTTCCAGGGGAAATACGCTTCCAGTCCCAAACGGCTTGCCATCTGCTGAGCGATCCACCATCCTGGTTTCGATTCATAAAGCGGCTCGACCGATGGCTGCCGGATGGCGATGTAGGGCTGCTTGGCGCTGAGCGCAATCTGCGGCATGTCGTAGCGCTCGAGGTAAGTGGCCTCAGGCAGCACGAGATCGGCGTAATAAGTCTGCTCCATCGGCAGGACATCGACGACCACCATCAGGTCAAGCTTGCTGATGGCCTCGAGCGTGTGGGGACGCTGCGGAATGCTCTGGAGAACGTTCTGGCCGTAAACAATCCACGCCTTGATGGGATAGGGCTTGCCCGAAACGGTGGCATCGACCAGTCCGTTGGTGACGCCCTGTTCCTCAGAAGCCAACGGAAAACGCGTGCCAGCGCCATCGGCCCTTTCACGCTTCGGCTGGGGGAATGCCGGTGTCTCAATCTTCCCGGTCTTGATGGACGTGGGCAGAAAGATTCCGCCTTTCCGTCCCCAGCTTCCCAGCAACGCCGTGACGATAGCCATGGCCCGGGCGCGCTGGGTGTCATCGCCATACCAGGTGGTGTGCCGACCGGGATGCAACGCTACGGCCGGTTTCGCCGCCGCCATTGCTCGCGCCGTGGCACGAATCTTTGCGGCGGGAAGCTCCGTAATAGCCTCCGCCCACTCCGGCGTGAACCCTCTTACGTATGCCGCAAGCTCGGAGAACCCTTGCGCGTACCTGGAAATATATTCCTTGTCGTAAAGGTCCTCACCAATCAGGACGTTCATCCAGGCCAGTAACAACGCAATGTCAGTACCAGGGCGGATGGGGAGCCACCAGTCAGCTTTTGCGGCGGCTGTAGAAAAACGCGGATCGACAACAATCAACTTTGCGCCGCGTGCGAGTCCTTCGGCAAACGCTGTGATCTGCGAAGTGAAGACGTTCTCCCCAATGTGCGTTCCAATCAGGACGATCAGCTTGGATTCTTCCAGGTCAACGGGCTCGGGTGAACCAAGCCCCTGGCCGAACGTCAGCGCATAGCCGACTTCACGCGGGCCTCGGCACTGTGCAAAGGCGGGTTCGGCAATGTTGTTGGTTCCGTAAGCACGCATTAAGGTGTGGAAAAATGTTGACGCAACGCCGTGTGGAAAAAGTGCCACGCTTTCCGGGCCACTTTTCTGCTTGAACTCGGTAAGCCGTTCGGCCAGGAAATCAAATGCCTGATCCCAGGTGATTCGTTTGAACTTGCCTTCGCCGCGTGCGCCAACCCGCAGCATGGGATACTTCAGCCGGTCAGAGTCATAAAGCAGCTTGGGCCCGGCGTTGCCGCGTGCGCAAAGCCTTCCTTTAGTGAGCGGATGTCCGGGATTACCCTCAAGCTTCAGCACATTGCCATCGGCCACTTCCGCCAGGACGCCACAACGCCAAAAGCACATTTCGCAGTTGGTGGCGATGGTCTCATCGCGCGTCGTGCCGCGCCAGCCGGGGGGATGTTCGGCGGCTTTGCCAGCAGTCGTCCCAAAGGTTGCGGCCGCACCCAGGAGGGATGAACTTCTGATGAAATCCCGCCTTGTAAGCTTGCTACCCATCACTCATCTCGCGCTCAATCGTGCGCATATAACATTGATAACCTTCGAGACCCGGTTTTGGGTATGAGGGCAATC
This sequence comes from Acidobacteriota bacterium, assembly GCA_021780055.1. Next base: position 2,822 of record JAJXZM010000097.1, on the reverse strand, counting down.
ACACCCGCTTGTGACTAACATCACCCCAGCGAAAACCAGGGAGGTTTATTGTTGAAAAGACAGCATCAGATTCGAGCGGTGTGGTGGACAGGGCCTCATTGCCATGGTCACCTGCGCAGGACAGACCCAGACTATGCCACATTTGATCTCAAGTCGGAATTCGAAGCATGACAAACCATAAGGATTGGGTATCGCCGATCCGGCATACCTTCATCAGCGAGCGGAGTATCCTGGGCTTTGCCTGGGTTGGCGGCGCATTGCTTTTTGTGGCGCTGACGGGTTTGATTGTCTGGGTGTTTCCTTTCAGTGTCAGCACACAAATGGCAATACTCTTTCACACAGTGCTTGGAATTTTCGTCCTGGTGCCGTTTGCGGTGTGGCAGTTGAGCCACTGGCTGGCCACTCGCAAATCACGGAGAAATGTCCGGAAGATCAGTGCTTACGTTGGGTTCTGGCTGCTGGCCGCAAGCGTGGTGGCCGGCCTTGTCATCACCTGGCAGGCACTTTTTGCAATCGTCATCAGTCATGCTTGGGCAGAGGTTCACCTTTGGACCGGCATACTGGCCCTGCCATTCCTTTTCTACCACGCTTTGCCGCACAAGCAGGAAAGCGCAGCGGCAAATGGACCGCTGGCAGTTGTGGCCTCGCAAGATTATGGACCGGCGCGAAGACGGATCTGGAAATTGGCGTTCAGCGTTATGGTTGTTCTCTGTGTACTGCTTGCGGCCGGAATAGTGGGATACCGGTCGCCCAATTTCAAGAATTACCAACCACCGCCGAGTTTCAAGGCCGCGCCCGGATCCAATCCCTTTGCTCCCAGCCATGCTGAAACTGAAACCGGCGGCCCCGTTCCACCGCAGGCGATCGCTGATTCGCGTTCCTGTGGGGTATCAGGGTGCCACACCTCGATCTACGATGAGTGGCGGGCCAGCGCCCATCGATGGTCGCAGGAGGATGAGTTCTTCCAAGAAGTTCGCAGCGCCACGACCGAAGTGCAGGGAATCAAGTCCACCGAAAAATGCGGCGGCTGCCATTCGCCCGTTTCGATGCTATCCGGATACAAAGATCCCAAGTTGGGGAAGCATGTCGCAGGGTTTGACGAGGGCGACTCATGCATCGTTTGTCATGCCGTGCGCCATGTCGATGAGCGCGGAATTGGAAGTTATGTACTAGGAGTACCGAAGCCTTATCTCTTCCAATTTCAGGATGGTCACTTTGCGGACCTGATCAATCACTTTCTGATCCGCGTCTATCCCGCACAGCATGACCTTGATTACAATTTGAAAATCGCCCGCCAGGCAGAGTCATGCGCGCCGTGCCACAAGGAATTTGACGTGGTGGGCAAATACCCGGAACCGCTGCAGGTAGAAACTCAATACGATGACTGGAAGAACGGCAAGTGGAATACTGACCCCGATCCCGCCAAGCGCCTTCGATGCCAGCAATGCCACATGCACTATGAGACAGTCGCGCACGTTGCGCAGGCTGACCCCTACGATGTGAAAATTGGGCTGGGCCTGAAATACCGTAGCCACCGCTTTGCTGCTGCCAATCAATTTATGCCGCTGGCAATTTCGTCGCCGGGCGCCCCCGAACAGGTCCGCGACGTTGAGAAATGGCTCCGGGGAGAACGTGTGGTCCCTGAGATTCAGAAGGTCTGGCCCCGTGGCCCGATCGTGCCAATCGAGATTAAAGCGCCAGCAGCTGTAAAGCCCGGTGAAATGGTGGATTTGCAACTTGTCCTGACCAACAAGAAAGTTGGCCACAGCTTTCCGACAGGACCGCTCAATGTGGTACGCGTGTGGATTGAACTAGACGTGCACGATCAGGCCGGAAATGAAGTATACCGTTCCGGCGGGCTTGATGCTCAGAACCACCTTGAGGCTGGAACATATGCCCTGCGCCCGATTGCGATCACCAAAGATGGTCGATCGATCATGACGCCGGACATCTGGCATCCCGACGGGCCGAACTACCGTCAAGCAATCGCACCCGACAAATCAGAATCTTTCGATTACAGGTTCCGAGTACCGTGGCGCGTAGAGGGACCGCTGGTAGTGAACGCTCGCCTGCGTTATCGCAAGGCCAACCAGTTCTTTATGGATGCCGTCTATCCCCACCAGAACCGTAAAGCTCCAATCACGGACGTTTCTTCGAACACCGCGAAGGTCGCCATCATTGGGGGCGCTGCATCATCGGAATCAGTTTCAGCCTCACGGGATCCATGGGTTCAGCCACAATAATTTGGACAAATTACCGCTTCTGCAATCCACGCGCATACCGCATGGCCAGCGGGGCTTTGCTTTCAGCGAGCATTGTCCAGGAAGGCAAAAATAGACTGAGGTTGTTGTTCGACGCAGGAGGATTCCTGGGGAGCAGATAAAGTTGCGGCGCGTGGCACCCACGCGCACCTTGCCACATCCTAAAGATTCAGTGTCCTTGCCCCTCAAGCTCGCCATATCCTTCTTCAAGACCCGTGGGTGTGAACATCCCACCTTTTGTAATTACCCAAAGCCTCTGTGACAGCCTTTACGTAGCAACTGCGGTTGACGGCAACGTGGTGCTCGTACCCGTTCTTGCAGATGTATTGCAACAGGTCCTGCAAACCCGCGACCTTCAACACACCGTAACCGCCAAAACTGGCGGGCCGGTCATCGGTGGTCTCACCTTCCCCGGTGTATGCCCTGATGCCACCATTCAGATCATCTGTCGACACACGGCAGAATGTAATAGGCCCAGTCTTCAGTTTGCCCACGACTGTTCCAAATGTGTTTTCTTTTCCCACTGAGCCGGCAATGATTTCCTGAAAGTCCATCTTGAAG
>JAJXZM010000113.1 GCA_021780055.1 Acidobacteriota bacterium | reverse complement strand
GCCCGGGTCAATACCCATGACCCTGATCGAATTGGCGCCGTTTCCCGCCATGCGCTGAAATTGTAGCACGTTGGCAAACCTCAGAAAGCCGAATGTCTGACAAGTACGGTTGCCGGCGGGGCAGGACGCCTCAAATCCTGGGATTCAAGAATGTCCGCCGTAACGCGGGCGAAGGGAGAGGAGAAAAGCTATCCCCGACCAGCCCGGAATTGACGCTCCGCTTGCGCAGTTCACTTTTTAGCTATCTATTGTTTTCAACAACATGGCCCGCTTCGTTTTTAGGTTCGTTTTCGGTTCGTTTTTTCCACAGGTACTTGTTTTCAACAACTTCCCAGCTTCGTTTTCAGGTTCGTTCCGGTTCGTTTTTCAGGCTCAATGCTGTGTTTTCAATAACTTCCCAGCTTCGTTTTTTAAAAAAGGTATTCTTTTTTATTTTTTCGCTCTAAAAGCGGATAAGAAGCGACTGCTCTTTGTGGTGCACCGTTCGCCTTGCTGACGCCGCGGATTTGGTGAGAACACCCACAGGGACCGCAAGGCGGAGAAGAGGGCCCCGTGCCTCCGTTGCCCCATCAAACTAGCGCCACCCGGAAGGCTATCATACTAGCCGACAAATGTCAAGCAAATTCGCGGCTTTCGTTGTGGTAGTGGAGTCAGCAGGGAGCGTCAGCACTCTTTTCGGTGTGGCTTTGAGCCCTGGGGAGCGGCGCGCAGGTACTGGACCGGCCAGGTGGTTGGGTATCCCAATTGGCGCGCGGCACGCAGGGGCCAGTAGGGATCGCGGAGCATCTCGCGTGCAAGAAGCACCACGTCTGCCTGGCCGCTGCGGATAATGTGATCGGCCTGCTCGGGGCCGGTGATGAATCCGACAGTTCCTGTCAGAATGCCGGCTTCGCGACGGAGGCGTTCCGCGAAGGGCGTCTGGAAACCTGGGCCCGCGGGAATCGCGGCGTGGGGCAGGTTGCCGCCGGAGGAGCAATCCACGAGGTCGACGCCCAGAGTTTTTACCTGCCGGGCAAGCGCAACGGACTGCGCAGGGTCCCAACCGCCCGCTTCCCAGTCGGTGGCAGAGATTCGAAGGAAGAGCGGCAGCTTTTCGGGCCAGGAATTGCGGACGGCCTTCACCACGTCGAGCGCCAGGCGCGTGCGGTTCTCGAACGAGCCGCCGTATTCGTCCAGCCGGTGGTTGCTGAAGGGCGAGAGGAATTCGTGGATCAGATATCCGTGTGCGCCGTGGATTTCAACAATGTCGAAACCGGCCTGGCGGGCGCGGTGGGCGGCCTGCGCAAAGGCTTCGGCAATGGCGTCAATGCCCCCCAGTGTCAGAGGCTGCGGCTTAGGATAATTTTCGCTGAAGGGCTCGCTGCTGGGGCCGAATACCTGCCATCCGCCTTCACTTACCGGCACTTCGCCCTCGCCCCGCCACGGCGTATAGGTGCTGGCTTTACGGCCGGCATGCGCCAACTGGATGCCGGCAAGCGCGCCCTGTTGATGAATAAAGCCAACAATGCGTGACAGCATATCAATGTGGCCGTCGCCCCAGATACCCAAATCCTCGGGGCTGATCCGGCCTTCCGGAAGCACGGCGGTGGCCTCTGTCATCACGAGCGCGGCTCCGCCTGCGGCCCGGCTGCCCAGGTGCACGAGATGCCAATCCGTTGCGTAGCCGTCGGTGCTGGAATACTGGCACATGGGCGAAACCGCGATTCGGTTGCGAAGCGTTACGCTGCGGGTGGTGAGCGGGTCAAACAGGTTCGACATCTTTTCTCCTCGACTGCTTCAGCGAATGATTTCTGATTAAGAACTTTGGATGCGCGACCTTCCTGCAACGTTTCAGGAGACTGTCGCCCTCACCGTAGAGCTGCCGTTTTGGGAATCACTCCATACTTGCGAAGGATTCGAAGCGTGGCGGGAATAGGAAGCGCTTTGACGGTGACCCCGTTGCCGGTCATTGTAGTGGCCTTGAACAGGGAATTGTAAATGGCCTCTTCTGTGGCCTCGATAGTGGCGAGAAACAGCGGGGACATGGCCTCGTTGGTAAGCACGGTGATCTGCCGCGTGAGGCCCGTGGTGGGCCGGATGCGAACCTCGCGCGCTGTGGAGAAAGCGATGGCGTAATCGCCGCTGCCGTTTGATCCTGCCGCTCCCGTGCGCGCCAGTCCCATCATGGTGCGGGCTGCGAGCCGCCGAAGATTACGGGCGCCGAGCGGAGCGTTGGTGGCCACCACCATCATGATGGAGCCGTCGGCCGTGTCTCTCATGCCCAGCGATGATTGCGTGCCCGGCTCCAGCTTGTCTTTCAGATAATACTGCCCCAACTCGCGGCCGACCGGAGCGCCCAGGATGCAGAGAATTCCGCCGAAATTGCTCTGCACCAGCACACCTACGGTGTAACCACCGAGCGATGCAGGCAGTCGCCGCGAGGCCGTACCAATGCCTCCTTTGAATCCGAAAGCCATGGTCCCTGTTCCCGCGCCCACGTCACCTTCTTCGACCGGTCCGCCCTTGGCGTTGCGAATGGCGTTGAAGACGTCTTCCGGCGTGATGGCGCGTGCCTGGATGTCATTGAGATGGCCGTCGTTGGTTTCGCCGACGACCGGGTTGATGGATTTCACATCCTGATTGCCGGGCAGTGACAGCATGTAGGTGACAAGGTCATCAGCCACGCGCCCGGTGCTGAGCGTGGAGGTCAGCAGAATGGGCGTCTCGATGTCGCCGAGTTCCTCCACCTGCGTCGAACCGATGAGCTTTCCGAAGGCGTTGCCCACAAATACCGCCCCCGGTACTTTTTCCCGGAACATATTGCCGGCATGGGGGAGGATGGCTGTGACGCCGGTCCGGATGTTCGCGCCTTGAATAATGGTGGTCTGCCCTACCTCAACGCCGGCAACATCGGTGATGGCGTCAAGCGGGCCTGGCGGCAGAACACCCACCACGATGCCCAGATCGCGCGCGCGTGGGCGCTTCTCCTGTTGGGCCGAAAGCACCGCGGGACCTTGAAGGAGAATTAAGACGACGATGAATATCTTGTACACGTTGCACCACCAGGGAATAAGAATCGCGTTGGGAGACTTCCGCAACGCCGTGCCCTTTGCTTTTTGACCAACCGCCAGTGGAGAAAATCGCCGCAACCCTATTGCCTCAGGATTGATTTACGGCGGCCACTAAACTTCGAGGCCTATGGACCGCATCAATTTGAGCGCGTTGCTGGTCTGGACGACGCCCGGAGTCAGCTTGTAATCAAAACGGAGTTGGCCGTCTTCCAGATGATCTTCAAAATGAAAATTTGCTGCCCGCGGGCCTAAATGGTCAACCATCTTCGCCAGAGCCAGATCATGCGTGGTAACGAGGCCGATCCCGCCGTGCTCCACAAGGCTCTTCACCAGCCCCTCGGCCCCGATCCGGCGATCATGCGAATTAGTGCCGTTCAGCAATTCATCCAGCAGGAACAGGACCGGGCGCGGTCCTTTGGTCAACTCAGTGATCAGCTTCAGTCGCGTGATCTCGGCATAGAAACGGGAAATGCCGCCCTGGAGCGAATCGAGAACACAAATGGAAGCCGCAACCGCCAGCGGCGACATGATCAGGCGTTTGGCGCGCACCGGAGCGCCGCACTGGGCCAGCACGGCATTGATTCCCACTGCCCGGATCAGGGTGCTTTTGCCCGCCATGTTGGGACCGCTGATGATCATCAGCCGCAAGTCGCCGCCCATAGTCAGGTCATTGCGGATGGCCTTCGCTTCGGGCAGCAGAGGGTGTGCAAAGTCCTGGGCCTCAAACAACCCCTGCTCCTGCGAAACAAACTCCGGGAAGGTATCCGCCGGGTGCTCGTAGGCATAAGCAGCCAACGCGCAAAGGGCCTCCATCTCGCCCACCGCCGCCAGCCAGCCTCGGATCGACGGCCCGTATCTTGTGCGCCAGGCGTCGATGGCAAAAGCGATCTGAAGGCTCCAGAAGATTAAAGGATCGAGAACTCCGACGACAGGATTTCGGCGGGATTCCATGTAATCAACCAGCCGGCCCAGCCGGGCGATGGCACGCGACGGAGACAGTCCTTCCACCTTCAAGGCGGCCTGCAATTCGACGAGTTTGGGGGCCGAGAACCTCTCCCGCTCAAGCCTTTCCAGGACGACAGCAAGCACAGCAAGATCTTGCGCCACGTTCTCCGTGGATGGAAGCTTTCGGCCCTCTGAACTGGCCAGCACCCCCAGGTCCGGAACGATTAGCTGCACCCGTTCTCTGAACCGTGAATTGAAAAACAAGTTGAGCGCGCTGGACGCCAGCGCCAGTTCCCACCAGCCCCAGCCAAACCATGCCACCATGCTGAACAACCATACTCCGGCCAGCGCAAATCCCACTGCGCGAGCCAGGGTGGATTTCAGCACTGGGGCGGCTTCAGCCCAGGAGGCCAGAACATCAGGATGCACTTTGGATCGGACGTCTTCTCCCAGCGCGGCCAGGTCTTCGCGAAGTTCCAGCCTTGGCCTCAGATCAGCGACAGCGGCGTGCCGGGCATAGATTTCCTCAACCGTGGCGGGAGAAAGCAGCCATTGTGCCAGCGCTTTTTCGCCGGCCCCGGTCCGGGCTGTACAGAGAAGTTCAAACAACGATCCTTTGCCGAACAGGTCGAGGTCGCGTGAATAAGGGTGTGCCGGACCGAGGATATGCTCGCCGGTTTCGCCCGTGCCCATCCAGCGATCTTCGAGCCTGGCCAGACTTCGGCGGTAAAAAGCGATGGCGCGGTCTCCCTTTCTTCGCGCCCGGAGCACGCGGGCGTGAATAGTTGCAGAAATGGCAAGCGCCGCTCCCGGGACCAGCACCCACAGAATAGAGACGGAGTGCGAGTCCATAGTCCACCCCAGGACAATGAGACCCGCCAGGGCGAACGCCAGATTCACGCCGCCAAGCATTTTGTGCCGTCGGTCAAGGTTTGACTGTGACTGCTGCAGCGCTTCCAGCCGCGCGCCATATTCGGACTTGGGGTCTTGTAACATTGTTCAAAACCAAGTGTCTGATTGTACTCCATGCGGCACTCGCGCCGGAGGCTATCCGCAGGAGCAGGGAACATTTTTGCAAGTTTGTGCGTATTTCATTGTAAAAAGGGAAGAGAAAGAGGGTATCCAAATGTATTGTAGCAATTGTGGGGCAAGCATCATACCCGGTCAGAATTTCTGCAGTAAATGCGGCCAGCAATTTGTGACAGCAGCGCCTCCGCCGGTGCCGGAGCCTCCGGTTGAAACAAGACCTGCGCCGGTATCATACGGCCAGAGCAGAGTGGAAAAACACGTTCGAATCCTTGCCATTCTCTGGCTGGTGGTTTCTGTGGTGCGTCTGGTTGCCGCGTTCGGGCTGTGGTTCGGCAGCGGATTCGCGATGCATTTTATTCCTTTCCCCATGCGTGCGTTGTTCTGGCCCGTCGCAGGCGTCATTGGGGTTTTCCTGTTTGCCACCTCGGTAGCAGGTTTTCTGGCGGGGTGGGGTCTGTTGAATTATCGCTCGTGGGCCCGCATGCTGACACTGGTCCTGGGAGTCATCGCGCTGATACATTTCCCCTTTGGAACGGCACTCGGAATCTACACGCTGTGGGTGCTGTTGCCGCGCGAATCTGAACAGGAATACCAGCGTATGGCGCGAACGGGTTACTAGCCTTCGTTGGCTGCGGATCGTGGCGGTTGGGCAAAACTCGCATCTGTCTCAATCCGTAGAATATTCTGGCGGCTGAGGGCAAATTGGCGCCCCCGCATTGACGCTTTTGCAACTGCCCGCACCACTGAATTTCAGTAAGAATTCTGGCGCTTTCAGGGGAAATTCCGGTTAAAATTCTACATGAGGGACATCCTGCCTTTATCCTGGCCCGGCGGGTAAATAGCATTATTGTGGTCCGTGATATAAGACCCCGCCGTTCTTATAGCTTCTTAGACACCATCAATTCACCGTTAACCTTCAGGAGGGTCAAAAAAATGGAT
>JAJXZM010000073.1 GCA_021780055.1 Acidobacteriota bacterium | reverse complement strand
GGCTATATACCGCTCCTTACATGGGAAGGCGAGACGGCGTGTCGTATTCCTGACAATCCAACTAGGTTGCGGAAAAAGGACTTGACGTTAACCAGTGGGTTTGCCATGATTTCTTCGCGCCTCTTAGTTGAGCAGACTCAGTGGAGCTGCTTTGTGCCGGGCGCTAACGCCAGGCCGATTAGCATTGAACCCATTACTTGGGCGGAAGACAGAGTCTTCCTCCCTTCGGTCGGAAGCCGCTGTCTTCCGCCCGCGATCAGAGTAAGAGGCGCATAACATATCCCCAAATGCCTGTCTCGCCCACTGACCAGCAGCTAGCGCGCCTCTTATCGCCCGCCTTCGGAAGGGAATCTTTCCGCGTTGACAGGCGGAAGCCACTCACATTCGTCTGCGGTGGTAATAACAGCAACGGCGTTTCATCTCTGCGACTCCAATTCCTAAGCCATATACGCAAAGACGCCTGCCCTATCCTCCCAGTACTTGCGGAGAAGGCTTTCCCACACCAATTGGTTGAACGCAACCTTCAAAGCTTTGAGGAATTCCTAGCATCGGCGGCAAACTGTGTACTGATATTCGTTGAGTCACCAGGGTCCTACGCGGAAACAGGACTTTTTGCTGCCCTTCCTAGTATTATAGAAAAGACCTTCGTTGTTAATACACGGGGGGACCACTCACGAGAAACCTCATTCTTGACTTTGGGCCCTATCAAACTCATTAGAAAGAAATCGTGGTTTGACGAGGTTCTCTACCTAGAGCGCGATGCGGTGACATTCGCAGAAGCACAGCAGATCGTGGAGATAATACTTCGGACCCTGCCGAGGTATGAAAATGCCCTTGTCTTCCATCCAGAACGTAAATTCAGTGATCTGGATCTCCGGCTTCAGCTTGCCTGCGTACAGATGACAGTTGCCTTACTCCGCGCAGCAACGGCACAGAGAGTTACGTCGATCTTGCGTGAACATTTCGCGGATGTAGATGCCGAGAGGATCGAAAGGTTCCTTTCGTTACTCAAGAGCATAGACGCTATTGAGCGATCCGATGAAGTCTACTTCAATGCCCGTGTCGACGCTTTTGTGAATGACCCACTTATTTGCTCTACGAATTTCTCGGTTGACGAGGTCAGGGCTCAAACACTGTCTTGGCATGCTGACAACGATGCTCAGGTGGCCGTTTTTCTCCGTGAGCAGCTAAGAATCGATATATGAACCTTGCTCGAGAAATCGCGCGATCACTGCAACTCCCGGAACTTTATGTTCTGGCTGTGGCAAGGTCCGCTAGCCATCGCTACAAGGTGTTCACTATCAGAAAAGCTGATGGGAAATCAGATCGAGTGATAGAGCAACCCTCGAAAAGCCTTAAACTCCTGCAAAAGTGGATCGCCCGCCGGATTTTTGCACAGCTCCCAACGCACCCCGCTGCACACGCCTACATCGAGGGCAGGAGCATCGCAACCAATGCAGCGGTGCACAGGGAAAGCAGATATATATCAAGACTTGATTTCAAAGATTTTTTCCCAAGCCTGACATCCGGCGATATCGGGTCCCTAGTCAGAAGCGCGCAGGTCTCCGTTGGTGATTCCGTACTAGACGACGAGGATATACACGTCGTGTGTCAGCTTGTGTGCAGGTTTGGCAGGCTAGCTATCGGCGCGCCATGCTCTCCAGCCATAAGCAACAAGTTGCTTTTTGACATAGACACACGCCTAGCCCGTGTCGCGGACAGCAGCAATGCCCTTTACACACGTTACGCGGATGATCTTTACTTCTCATCTTCTAGAGCCGACGTGCTATTCAACTTGTGTAAGGAAGCCCAAAAAGTCATTGTGAACACGCCCAGCCCTAAGCTGACAATCAACGCAAGCAAGACGTATCACGCCTCGCGAAAGAGGCGCATGGTCGTTACTGCCCTCCGCATTACACCTGATGCCAAGGTATCCGTTGGGCGGGAACTGAAGCGGAAGATTCGAGCCGTCGCCCACAAAGCCCAGACAAACCAACTCGCGGCTAATGATCTTGCATGGCTGCAAGGGATGCTTGCTTATGTGTTCTCGATCGAACCCGAATACGCCCACCGCATAAGGTCCAAGTATCAGCTAGGGTGAGAACTGGGTTCCGGAGCGTCTTTGGGTCCCTGACTATGGGGTCCGTGGTTTGGAAACATAACACCGCAGAGTTTCAAAAAGCCAAAACTCTGTGCTACTGGCTGTTCTCCTTTGATTCCTTTAATTCAGAATAGGACAACCGGGGATTCTTCAATGAGGACAGATGGAAAAGCGGAAGTACAACATTACGTGCCTCAGGTGCTGTTGCGGCTGCACGCCAGCGAGCGATCGGCTAAAAAGGGGAGCCAGTATGTGTGGTGCTTCGACAAGCAGACAAGCAAGGTTTTTCGCGCGAATATCCGGGGCGTGTTGTCAGGCACCCGATTCTACGAGGTTGAAGTCAACGGTCGAACGCTAAGCATCGAGGAACCACTCTCGGAAATCGAAAGCCTGCTGAGACCAGTACTAACTCAGCTGGTTCGTAACCAGAAATTGGCCTCCCTCTCCAAGGAGGATCGTTTCACCATCGCTAGCTTCTGCGCTGTGCAGATGGTTCGAACACAGGGATTTCGTGATCGCATCAAAGACTTGAACGAAGGCGTCGCAGAGGCCCTTCATAAACGCGGTATTGACCCTTCCGAAGTCTCGAATTTCAGGACGCTTTCCGATGAGGAGATTAAGGCGCTCTCGATGGATATGCTGGCCGAAGCGCCGCGAAAATATGGCCCTTTTCTTCTTTCCAAGTTCTGGCACCTGATTGGAAGTACGTCCGACGATCCGTTTCATGTCGGGGACCATCCCGTCGTAGTGGATAATGATTTGGAAGGAGGCTCCGGCCCCTTGGGACTCGCGTCGCCCGGAGTGACGATCTACATTCCTTTGAGTCCTACGCTCTGCCTAGCGATGACCGATCCGCTGTTAATGCAGAAATTGTTCGAAGACGCGCGAAGTGTTAGAGTCGGCTACGAAAAGTTTGAAAACATGGTTGCATCGGGGGGCTTACCGGGAGGCGCTGCGCCATTCATAAAGGAGATGAAAGAGAAACGGGACCGCGTGAACCAGCAAATCGAACCGTTGGAGGCTGGCACTCCCTCGGCCCACGAGCCTCAAGTTGTGACGCGCGTGAACTCGTTGCAGATGCTCTATTCGAGTCGGTGGATTGTCTCTTCGAAGCCGGATTTTTCGCTCCCGCTGATAATGCTTGCTGACGATCCTAGCCTTCGTTCGCGGCGGAAGTTGGAGGTCGAGTGATCCGAACGAGGGGATACCGAGCGGCAGCCACGGCGCCAGGGTCGCACCGTCGGGGGTTTTTGTGGAAATAACAACTGCAACCCACGGCACAAAGGCAATACCGTGGCAACAGTTTTCTTGAGGTGAGCGAGATGGCGAACTGTCCTCGATGTAACGGCCAGGGAACGGTGACGTGCACGCGGTGCAATGGGGCGGGCGTCGAAACCGCCGCGCTGAAGGTGTATGCAGAAAAATGCCCGAGGTGCCACGGAAAGGGAGAAATCACCTGCCCCCGATGTAACGGCAGCGGCAAGAAATAGGCTCCATCGACGGCCCGCACCGATTTCGTCCCTCCCGACCTTTCCCCGCTCCCCGAGTCCGCGCATAATTCTTAACTTAATCACTCAGAGAGCAGGTAGCGCCGACCGCCGCTGTTGCGGTCTGCGGCTTTATTCAGGGGGACATATGTTCAGATGCGTCCTCAACGCTGCGGGATATGGATTCGGCTTCACCCGCTGAAGCGTGGCGCGGGCCTTTATGGCCCGCGGCTTTTCACTGGCGACAAAACCTAAGGACCGCAGGCCGCAAGGGCCTGCGCTACATTTGCCGACGCAATTTCCGAGGAGCAGGCAGCGCAAACCGCGGACCTCACAACGGAAGGGACGGGCCGCGTTGATCACAGTCATCTCAACGATTCGGCCCGTCCTTCGAAGCGAACAGATTTCGCTGGGATCTGCAGCCGCTCCTTATTTGACCGGCGCAATGGGTATGCGCGCCACGGCAAGCTGAGTGTTGGTGTTGTGGCTCTTGTTGCCGGCAATGATCCATGCCTCAACGCTCACGCCGTGTGGCTTTGTGAACTGACCAGACTCGCCGATTGTTGCCAACTCAAGGCCGCGGACATATACTTTGTTGCCCTCGCGAACACACACAAGGGCGTCCTCCGTGCCTTTCACGTCACTCCGGCCATTGACCCTGAACATGGCTTGCGGAAGTGTCCCCTCGCCCCGAATTTCCACGACGTAGGATCCGGCGTTGCCTATCCTCCCGTAGTACAGGCTGTATTCGCCGGGAGGCAGAAACTCCGATCCCCACTGTGCCATAAACGGAAGGCTGAATGTCCCGGCAAATTGGGTCGAAAAGAGGCTTTGGGCCTTCGTCCCCGTCACCGCCAGCCCGAGAAACATCACCAGCAGTGAGAGAGGGACCAAGAGACTTCGAACTGCTTTCATTCCCCACCTCCATTCTCCTGTTGGCTGTGGGCGGCCTGGAAGATCGAACCGGGCGACCCGATGCGCTTCCAGCCGCCACGGAACAGCCCGTTTATTTGTCTATTTTCCTCCAATCCGCCTGGCGTGGCAATAGACGGCGTCACACCCATGGGTGACTTCCCCACCATCTCGTAACTCCTTGGTGAAAAACGGTTTCCGCTGCGGGGTCAGCTTCTGCAATCGCCCCCGTACACCGCCGGGGCAGCCGGACCCGGTAACCGCTGTCAACGATCTACTGGCCGGGGCCCTTCCCGCGGCGGGTAGCACCAACCGCCGCTGTTGCGGTGTGCGGCTTTTCATTTGACGGGGGACACGCTCAGGCTCGACGGGCGCGAAGAAAAACCTCGGGCGGCACAACCGGACGTCCGCGCTCGCTAAGGGTCCAGGCTATCTGGCTGCCGCTTTCGCCTTCTTGCCGAAAACCTCATCAGCGATCACCAGCGCGTCCCAGGCAGCAGGAAAGCCCGCATAAAACGCCAGATGAATCAGCGCCTCCCTGACTTCAGCCTCAGTAAGGCCGTTGTTTAACCCCATCTCGATGTGCAGCCGCAGCGCGCTGGTCCGGCCCAGGGCCGTGGCAGCCGCGATGACCACCAGGCTTCTGAGCTTTGGTTCCAGGCCAGGCCGGGACCATATCTCAGCCGCCAGAAAGTTGGTGACCAAATCGTCAAAATCCGGCGAGAGTTTGGACCACGCGGCGCGAACCTCCGCCGTCCTTTCAGGGCCCAACATGCGCTCAAGCATTTCCGTTCCTTTTTCACTCATCGGTGTTCCCTCCTGACAGTGATATCAGCGCTTCTCGATGGCCGGCGATACTCTCACCTTCTCTGTTACGGTTGGAAATCGGGATGATGTTTGCGTTACCAATTGCCCAGCCACGCAGGGTCTGCCGGGACGTTGCGCGGAGGGCGCGCATCGGGCGCAGGGACTGGCTTATTGTGCAGGGGGACGACCGGCGCAATGCCATAAGGCCGCTCCTTCATCGGACCAATCCATCACATGACTCCTTTCTATCTCCGCATCGGGAAATTAACAGTGACACTTGTCACGAGTTGAAGTGATAGGCGCCACTTCGGCGCTGCGTCTCTTGCCTGGCAGCCTGTGAGCGTGCCACACTGGCAAGGCCGGCATGTTGCCGGCCGTACCCATGCATTCAATCGAAAACGGTCACGGAAAAGCAGCGGCTCAGCCCGTCCTGTCGGTGAAGGGACTGGGCAAGCGATACGGATTTACGACCGCACTGGACGGAATTTCTTTCGAGGTTGGCTGCCATGAGATTCTGGGGCTGCTGGGCCCCAACGGCGCGGGAAAAACCACCACCATCAACATGATTCTCGGGGTGCTTGAGCCAAGCTTCGGAAGCGTGATGATTGACGGCATCGACATCTCAACCCACCGGCGGCTGGCGCTGGAACATACGAACTTTGCCGCCGTCTATGCG
>JAJXZM010000174.1 GCA_021780055.1 Acidobacteriota bacterium | reverse complement strand
CTGATGAACGGAATCGGGGCGGCAAAAGCCATCAGCCAGATCAGTCCCGCAACAAAAGTGGTCGTGCTGACCATGCACACAGAAGCCCAGTACATCCTGGAAGCCTTGCGGGCAGGAATAAGGGGCTACGTGCTTAAGAGTCGGGCCGCCGGTGAACTAGTGCAGGCCATCCGCGAAGTTTCCAGGGGATCAACTTTCCTTAGCTCGGACATTTCCGATACGGTGGTGGACGCTTATCTGAACAAGGTCGACGTGCCCAGCGATTCCCTGAGCCCGAGAGAGCTGCAGGTTTTGCAGCTGGTTGCCGAAGGGAAAACCACCAAGGAAGTGGCTGCCTTATTGAACATCAGTGTAAAAACAGCTGAATCGCACCGGACACGAATCATGGAAAAGCTCGATGTCCATGAAACTGCTAGCCTTGTCAGGTACGCTATCCGCCGTGGCCTGGTCCAGCCCTGATCCCCCTGCGAGCGTAGTTGGGTAGTTTTCCGCAATTCATTCATCACACTTCTGGAGCGCCTTCTAAGGTCTTTACCGGATTGACGGGCTTATTGGATGAGAATTAGCATAGGCTAGCGCTCGACGGAAATGAGCGCCTCGCGCGGCGTTGCACGAACCGCTGCAAAGGCGGTCCAGGGTTCCTGTGTAACGGTATTGAACCTTCCGAGTTGCAGAGAATGACAGACTGCCTGTAAGTGTGCCACGAGGAAACTTTAAGACCCTGCCTGAGGGGTCCTTCTGTTCTGGGATACAAGGGAGGAGATTTTAACCAGGACCGAGGAAAGTGTTTGATTCACTGATGGCATTGCGACTCTTGTTGGCCGACGACAATACTCCCGTAAGACGAAGCCTGAAAGCTCTCCTTGAGCGGCAGGGTTTTGAAGTCATTGTTGAGGCCTCTGATGGGCAACAAGCCGTATCTTTGGCCGAGAGGTATCGGCCGGATGTTATTCTCCTCGATCTGTCAATGCCCCACTTGAATGGAATAGCAGCCGCCCGCCAGATTCGGAAAACTATTCCCCAAGCGCGGACCATTATTCTTACTGTTCACCGTGAGTATCACTACGTACTCGAGGCCTTAGAGGCCGGAGTGCGCGGTTACATTCTGAAGAGCCGTGCGGTCGAGGACCTTGCCACGGCGGTCCATCAGGTCGCCGGGGGCGAGCTCTTTCTCAGCCGGGGTCTCTCTCAAAAGACTGTTTACAGAGCGTAAGCAGCCTCTCTGCAGTTGACTTCAGGCCACGCCCCCGAGCACTTCCTTCCGGCTAGGCCGCTGCCATTGTAGGCTCGGCCAGAAATGCTTCAAACACATTCCGGTCCGCAAAGCCAGGGCCGCTGCTCTTCGAATCAACCGCCCACTCAAATCAGTGTACCTGCGCGTAGCTGGCGTGCGGATCAGAACAGCCCGGGCACGGCCTGACCGGGTGCTCCGACGTGTAGCCGCACGTCTTGCAGACATAATATGGATGGCTCTCCACACCGGTAGTCTTCGGATTCTCCACAGCAGCCTTAAACAGCTTGAAGTGTTGTGCTTCCGCCATTCTTGCGTGCTGAAACGCCCGCGCGGCCTCCGCGTTGCCCTCGACTTCTGCTTCCTTGATAAACCCTGGATACAGAATGTCACGCTCGTAGGCTTCGCCTTCATCTGCAGCCGCCTGCAGGTTTTCCGCCGTCGTCTTTACCACAGGAGCTTCGATTTTGGATGCGGGTTCGGCACCCATGTTCCGTATCAGATCAGCAAATCTCTCAAAGTGGATGCTCTCAGCGAATGCGGCCGCCCGGAACAAACTTGCCACCTCATAATTTTCTTCGTACTGTGCACGGTCTGCAAATGCCAGATAGCGGGCATGCGCGTTGGCCTCGCCGTTGTAAGCAGCTTGCAGATTCTGTAGTGTCTTGCTTTGTTCAGGCCTGGCACCAAACCACGCCAGAGATAAAAGCACGACGACCACAAGAGAACCCGCAAAGGGTCCTATTCGAAGGGCCATTCCCTTCAATCCGGTCGTGATCATCTCAAGCCCTCCTTTCTCCCCTGCCAGAGGGTTGCGTTTGATCATTTTCCCCCTTTATCGAGTCCTTCGACCAAAAGGACTGATGTCAATTAGCCTCGCCCTGCTACTTCAGAACATCTCCTCGTAGTTGGCATTCGGATCTCCACATCCGGGGCAAGGCTTCACCGGGCGCTTCGCCGTATAGCCGCACACGTTGCAGACATAGTACAACTGGCTCGTCATATTCATCTTGCGCAGGTTGTTGAGAGCAGCATTGAACAGCATGGTGTGCTGTGCCTGCCCTTTCAGCACATACTGGAACGCGCGCACCGCGTCATCGTTACCTTCAGCTTTGGCCTGCTTGATGAACGCCGGATACAGCTCGCCGCACTCGTAAGGTTCGCACCCACCCGACGATCTGCGAAGATTTTCCGCCGTCGTATTCACCACAGGAGTGTCAATCCTGATCACGGGCTCATAACCCATCTTCCGCAACACGGCAGCGAAGTTCTTCACGTGAATGTGCTCTGCGCACGCGGCGGCCCTGAACAGGCTTGCCGCTTCGCCAAATTCTTCCTCCCGAGCCCGTTCCGCAAAAGCCAGGTAACGCACATAGGCATTGGCCTCGCCCAGGTAAGCAGTCTTCAGGTTCTCGAGGGTTTTGCTTGGCGCCGGTCCTTCGCTCATCCAGGCGAGCGATGCAAACACGACCACCATCAGCGCCCCCAAAACCGCCCACTTTGGCAAGGATTTGAGTGTCAGGTCCCTGGTAGGCATCTTGATCCCTCCTTCCTCCCTCGCCGGAGAGTTCGATCCGACCTAAACCACCCCTTTTTATTATCCCGCCATTGCAAAAAGGCACAGTGATTGGAGTCACCTGATTTTGTGAGAACATTCCGCCCCACTCCTTGATAGAATAGCCGCGGGTGCCAACCAGAAAATCGATCATGGAGAGATCAGGCGGGAGGCTCGGGATGGATAAGCTGGGCGTGGGAATCGTAGGTACGGGATGGGTTTCAAGCGAATACATCCGGGCGTTTGAGGCTGACCCTCGCACGGAGGTGCGGGCCATTGTAAGCCGGGAAAAAGAGCGCGCCCACGCTAAAACGGAAGAGTTCAATCTGAAACGCGCGCGGGCTTACGAGCACCTTGAAAAGATGCTGGACGATCCCGGCATTCAGATTGTCGTGATCGCGACGCCCCACCATCTGCACGTTCCGCAGGGCGTTGCCGCGGCACAGGCCGGCAAGCATCTGATAATTGAAAAACCGGTAGCGCTCGACCTGGAAGGGCTGCAAAAGCTTCAAGCCGCCGTCCACTCCGCCAAGGTTAAGACCGTGGTCAGTTTTGTCCTACGTTGGAACCCGCTGTTCGAAACCATACGGGCGATGCTGGCCGATGGACTCATCGGAAAGCTCTTTGCTGCGGAAGTCGACTACCTACATGGCATCGGTCCGTGGTATGCCCAGTATTACTGGAATATCAAGAAGGAGATGGCCGGCAGCAGCCTGCTCACAGGGGGTTGCCACGCCGCCGACGGGCTGCGCTGGTTTGTCGGCAAAAAGGCTATCGAGGTCTTTGCTTACGCCAACACCAGTCCGGACAACCCTTTACACTACGAGTACGAGCCCAACAGCATCACGCTGGTCCGCTTTGAGGACGGAACGATCGGCAAAGTGGCTTCCTCAGTCGAAGCCATCATGCCCTACGTCTTCCGCATCCAGTTGATGGGTGACCAGGGAGCCATCCGCAACAACGAGGTCTATTCCAAACGCTGGCCCGGCCAGAAGAATTGGGCGGCCATTCCCACCATTCTTCCCGATAGCGGTGACGTCGAACACCATCCTTTCCGCGAGGAGGTTACCCACTTTATCGATTGCATTCTGGAAGATCGCGAGTCTCACGCCAACCTGGATGACGCTGCGCTCACCCACGAAATTTGCTACGCCTCGGAAATCTCCGCACGCGAGCACCGGCCCGTCTCACTTCCTCTTTTGTAGGAACATTCCGCGGGGGGATATTATGGCCAAGCATGCACGCAACCTCCCATTTGCCCGGAAGAAGACTGCGGAGCGCGGGTCTCAGTCCTGAAATTTCAAATCCTGCTGTGAGCGCACCACCCACACCAGCCGCCCTCATGCGGACCTGTAAAGCTTTGCCCATATAAGCCAAATCGCCAGATTAACCGCCACAGCGACCAGGATTCCCAGCAATGCCAGTGAATCAACACTGAGGCCGCTGTGGGAAAGAACCTTTTGAATAACGATCAGCCCCACCAGGCTCCCGGGAAAAAGCAGCAGGTTTCCGGAAACCAGCAGGCCGACCCCAATTCCGGAGATGAGCGGACTGGGACCCAAAGCGTATCTGGACGCCAACGAGAAAATGATGCCGGCCGCCTGCAGACTCAGAAAGATCATCCACGCTTTCCGGCTCATGGGTCACCTTCAGGTACTCGGGACGTTTCGGCGAGGATGCAGGCACCGCATGGCAAGTGCCTGCGCCGCGGGGATTATTCAAACTGCAAGAAGCCTAAAAAAATTCAACTGCCGGAATGCGGCTGCGGCTCTTTGTAATCAGCATCACGAAGGTCGTGACCGGTCATTTCAGCAGGTAGAGGAATGCCCAGCAGGCCCAGCAAGGTCGGCGAAATATCCGCCAGCGCACCACCCTCGCGGAGTTTGGGCGGAACCTCTTCCGCAATCATGATGAGCGGAACGGGATTGGTCGTATGGGCCGTATGCGGTCCGCCCGTCACGGGGTCCACCATCAATTCCGCGTTGCCGTGGTCGGCAGTAATCACCATGGCTCCGCCCTTGGCACGGACGGCCTTGTAAATCTCGCCCAGGCAGACGTCGACGGTTTCCACCGCCTTGACGGCGGCCTCAAGCTTGCCGCTGTGGCCCACCATGTCCGCGTTGGCGAAATTGACGATGATGACGTCGCGGCTGCCTTCGTTGACGGCTTTCACCACGGTCTCCATCACGCCGCGGGCACTCATTTCCGGCTGCAGGTCATAAGTAGCGACTTTGGGCGATGGCACCAGAATACGGTCTTCGCCGGGAAAGGCTTTCTCCACGCCGCCGTTGAAGAAGTACGTCACGTGCGCGTACTTTTCCGTCTCCGCCACCCGCAGGTTCTTCAACTGCACTTCCGCCATCACGGCGGCCAGGATGTGATTGAGCGTTTGCGGCGAAAAAACATGCGGGTTCGTAAACGTCTTGTCGTAGCGCGTCATCGAGAGGTAATGCAGGTTATCGGGATTGTTGCGGCGCTCGAACCCATCGAAGTCTGAATGCGTCAGGGCGCGCGTCATCTGCCGGGCGCGGTCGGCGCGGAAGTTGAAGAACATCACAGCGTCATCGCTGCGGATGGTGGCCGTGGGATGGCCGTCGGAGTCCGTGATGACGATGGGGACCACAAACTCATCGGTGACACCCTGATTGTAGGAGTTCCTGATGGCCGCGACGGGATCGTCAAACTTCACACCCTCGCCGTTGACGATTGCATCGTAAGCAAGCAACGTGCGCTGCCAGCGATTGTCACGGTCCATGGCATAGTAACGGCCTGAAATTGAGGCAATGCGGCCAATGTTGTATTCGCGCATCTTCTGTTGCAGCGCCTCGACGTACCCAGCGCCATTGGTCGGCGCGGTGTCGCGGCCGTCGAGAAAGACATGGACAAAAACTTCGCTGACGTGGTTTTCGCGCGCCATCTTCAGCAGCGAGTAAAGATGCCGCTGGTGCGAATGGACGCCGCCGTCGCTGAGCAGGCCCATGAAGTGCAGGCGAGTCTTGCGCCCTGCTTCCATCAGTTCGAGCAAGGCAGGGTTCTTGAAGAATTCGCCGCTTTCGATGGAAGCGTCGATTCGCGTGATTTCCTGATAGACAACACGCCCCGCGCCGATGTTCAGATGGCCCACTTCGGAGTTTCCCATCAGGCCGCTGGGCAGGCCGACGCGCCTGCCGGAAGTGTGAACCAGCGTGGAGGGATATTCTTTCAGGAGCGCATCATAGTTGGGCGTATGC
>JAJXZM010000586.1 GCA_021780055.1 Acidobacteriota bacterium | reverse complement strand
ACGACTGGCGGGTTGTGGACTTTTTCTGGTAGTCCCACAAAACGCGCTTTGCCTTCGCTGTTGGTCCCGACGTTCAGGTCCATCCTCTTCACACCCATGAATCCATAAGCGATTTTGACTGAAATGTCAGCGTCGTAGAGCTGCTGGTTCGTGTTCTGGCTGACGGTAAAGTCCGCTGTGCAGGGACCAACGCCCGCGTCGACCTGCGGAACGGGAACCGGTGGTTGCGATCCTAGCGCCACTCCGGCAAAAAGCAAGCTGAGCACCATTGTCAGGGCGGCGTTCCGAGCGTGCCAAACACAGATGATTCTTGGATTCGACTTTATCAATTGAAACCTCTCTTCAGAATTTGCAGGGAGATCGAGCACCTTATTCTCAGATTCAAACCGTGGCGTGGGAGTTGCCGCCAGACTCTCGGCAGCACGTTCACCCGCCGGGACGCCACTCCGTTATAATAGAACGGCTGGGAGAAACCTGACCATGACTGAGCTTGAGATTCACCGTTGGCCGCAAGGCCAGCCGCTGGATTCGCAAACAATCGCAGAAGCCTGGGCCCGCGACGGATTCAGTTGCGACCTTTGGGAGGACCCTCCCGGGCAGCAGTGGCTTGATTTTGTTCACTCGACGGACGAGCGTGTGGTTGTGAAAGAAGGCCGGCTGGAATTTGAAGTGGAAGGCGCGCGCGCCGTGCTGGGGCCGGGCGAGGGAGTTCTTATTCCTGCAGGCGGCCGCCACAGCGTGTGGAACCGTGGCACGTGTACAGCCCGCTGGTTTTATGGCTACCGGCGCGGTTGATGTTACCTGGAAGCTTGACGGGTGCCGGAATAGCGGTCCTAATCAAGACTTTTCCGCCCTGATTTGAAGCATCAAAACTTCACTTGGACTGGACGAACATTTGGCTCCTCAACCGGATTTCCTCAGCAAACAACCTGTCTCATCTGGAATCAGGATTTTAAGGAACGTTTCCGTTGCAGTCCTGGTGGTGATTCTCATCTTTGTGATGTTCATTGGGCTTTTCGGCTTGGTGGTGCATTTTGGCGATCATCGGGATGTCGTTCTTCCGCGGCCGACCGGTCCTGACGCGGTTGGCCGGTCCCTTTTCGACTGGACTGATCCGAACCGTGACGATCCCTACTCATCTTCCATTGGAAAGCATCGGGAGTTGATGGTTTGGTTGTGGTATCCCGCTAGCGTTTCGGCGCAATCAAAACCCGCTGAATATATTCCCTCGGCCTGGGCTTCAGAGTTGCCCTGGCGGCCTGTAACGATACCGGAGCGTGTTCGGGGCCACGCATTTGCCGATGCCCCACTTGGGCAAAGCCAGCGAGCGTACCCCGTCCTGATTTTCTCCACCGGCATCGGAAACCTCCCCAGTGACTATACTTCTTTGATCGAAGATATCGTCAGTCATGGATATGCCGTGCTGGGGATTACCAGTACATACAGCGCGCCGGTAGTGCGGTTCCCGGACGGGCGCGTGGCGAACTTTCAGGCCGAGGCTTCCTTCCCGCGCGGCCCTGCGCCGGCCATACGGACGGCGGGCAATCAGATGGTCAAAGTCTGGGCTGCGGACATCCGTTTTGCAATGGATAAGCTGGCACAAATGAATTCAGATTCGAAGAGCAGGTTTTATGGACGCCTGGATCTGGCGCGGGTCGGATTGATTGGACACTCCTTCGGCGGCGCTGCTTCAGCCGAGGCATGTTCCGAGGACGTTCGCTGCAAAGCAGCCGTCGACATCGACGGAAACCTTTTTGGCGACGCATCGCAAAAGGGAATCGACCAACCCTTCCTTTTTGTGCTGAGCGATTGGAAACTTCGCCCTCCATGGCTCCAGCGAACACTGGCAAGCGTCACGGTGCAAAGATTTCGCCGGCAGCAGGAAGAATTGAATCAGCAGATGCAAGATGCCTGCCGGGCGTCGAGCCAATGCTGGAAAACCCATATTGAGGGCACGCACGATTTCAATTTTACGGACCTTGCCGTTTTTTATAGCCCGGGGATGCGGATGATGGGCTACCTTGGCCCTGCGGACGGCGCAAAAGCCCTTGCGGAAACGGCTTCCTGCGTTCGGACCTTCTTTGACAAAATGCTCGCCGGGCCCTCACCGGGGCTGCCGGCGGCAGACTCCGAGTCGGGTTGCGCCTTTGAGCCTCTTGGCCAGAGCCCAGCGAATTTTTAGCCTCGCATTCACTGACAATCCCGCAACAACGCACCCGTCCATCGCTGAGCCTCCGGCTGGCATTTCTTTGCGGCGTTTATTGCAGTCTTGTCAATTGCCACGCTTGACCCTCCTGAGGTTCACTGGCATTCTGAATGTGAGGGACCCGCTATGGCCCTCCAGGGAACATTCCGGATATTGCTTCTATACGACGTTGCGGACTCCATCAATCTGGAGCGGCTGAAGTCGATCCTCCGCGTCCCGCCTGCTGAGCGCCTGCCCAGCTTTATGCATCCTACTCCCGAGTACGTGCGTTTCGAATTGCCACCCGTTATTGAGCCCCTCGAACCGATCAGACTTGAAACCGGGGAGCAATTGGAAGCTCGAATCAAGTACTACGATTACGGCGTCATCAGCCTCGACATGGAATTGCCATTCGCCTGTGAGTGGGACGCGCTGGTGAGGTTGTCCGCAGAGTGGATTGCTGCTCCGAACATTGAAAACCGGGCGCTGAAAGTGGTGCACCGCAGCCTGCAGCGGGTTGCCGGCGCACTCGTCAAGCCTTATGGCAGCCTGTCGACGGAAGATTACTACGTCATCGAGTTGCGCGAGGCGCAGGACTCAGAAGGGAAGTCTGCGACAGCCGGTGAATTGCTGGCACATCACGGCCTGGAGATCGCACAAATCATCCGCGGTGAGGCGCGCCTTCTTTCCGATGGGGAGCGTCAGCAGATTTTGCAGTCGAGCCTTTCGTATTACCCCTCCGACTTGCTTGTGGTCGGCTGGACGGCGGCACTGGTATACGACACTGCTGAAGGCGCTGCCCCTACTATCCAGCTTCTTGAGTATGCCAATACACAACTGCTTGAGTTCCGCCATTACGACAATTTGCTGACACGTGTTCTGGATAAAGTCTACCGGTCGCTTGAACGGCATAGCGGGCCAGTAGCCCGATGGCGCCTGGCACGCGAAGCTGAACGCCTGAACATGATTCGATTGGACGTTATGGAACTGGCGGAGCGGACGGACAACGCCATCAAATTCCTGAGCGACATGTTCTACGCGCGACTTTATCGCATGGCGGCTGAAAAGGTAGGCGTTCCGGATTATCGACACCTGGTGGATGAGAAACTGCGAACTGCGGGAGAACTCTACCAGTTTATGGTCGATCAGTTTGAGCACGCACGTTCGTTTGTCCTGGAACTTTCCATCGTTATCATCCTGATCATCGACCTCATTTTTCTGTTCAAGGGGAAGTGATGCAAGGAAGTTCATCACCGCGAAGCCGGCGACGCACCTCCCAGCTTCGCAGTGCATGATGACTTTCTTGGATGGTTGGGACTGGTCCCCTAGCTTTTGATGGTGAACGTAGCCCATGGCTCCGAAGGCATGTCGTGGAGCAACGGCGCCTGCCAGTCAAATTCCGGGTGCTGTTTCAGATGTTGGGCTGCATTGAAACCTATTCCGCAGCAATGGCCGGCTGATGCGGAGAGGGCCATCTTTTCAATCATGGCTGCATCCGCGCCCTTGTTCTGCACAGCTCCCGCAATGCCGTAAGGCGGCTGCCAGGTACCCGATCCGCGCGGTGAAAGGTCCACATGCCCGCACAAGGTCCGCTCGTTGGGGTCGACCTTTTTCTCAAAAGTATCGTAGTGGTCGCCGAGAAATTTTTGCGCCATGGGCATGTCGATTTTGCCCTTGTTTTCGGCCATCAACTGGTTCCAACGCACATGACGGGCGTTTGCGCTTGCGCTCATGTCGTTCAGATTAAAATTTGTTTCCTCGCTGGCCAGCTTGTGGCTGACCGGGAAGTTTGAGCCTACGAAGCAGCCATCCTTGGTACGCCAAAGGGTAACATTCTTCAAGCCAAGTTCCAGGTCCGCCACCTCATTGGTTTTGTGGTCGGCGATCAGCCAGTTGTTGGCGTAGCCGCCGTTGTTGCCGGTTTTCATAATGCGCACGTAGTCGTCAATGGAGTTGGAATACTGCATCCCCTTGCGGGCGCGTACGAACTCCGGAATGCCCGCGGGATCGTACCCGGAGAAGCCGGAGATGGTGGTCTCCGTGATCGCAATTCCTGCTGAGTTGATACCAAAGTCATCGCCGCTGTGGATGAAGCCCGGAAAACCATCCATCAGGATCCGGTACCCGTGCGAGGGAACAATGTCATAGATGATGGTCCACCGCTCGCCATCCAGATAGTTCGTCCAGCAGTTGTGGGCAATCACGATTTTCCCGTCGCGCGTATAACTGCCGGTGGCTGCGAAAGCGCTGCAATGCTCCGGCACCATCAATTCTGCGGACTTTTCGGTCTGGTGGGTCTTGTCGTACTCCTTCACGTAGTAGTCCCATTCCATGGAGGCATTCAATGCAACCACGTCCCACAGGTCAGACTTGCTGCCGCGGGCGCGCAGGCCGTCGGTGATACCCTGCAATTCCTCACGGTATTCCGCCTCGACCTTCGGCCACAGCATGTTCTTTGCCGCGTCACGATAGAAATTCCAGTCGTATTTCTTATTGTGCGTCTGCTCCAGGATGGTGACCTTCATGCTGTCTTCGATCCGGTCAGCAAGCAGATAGCCGTGCTGGTAGCCGATTTCAGCGGGCGTTCCTTCCAGATGCACGAACGTCCAACCGTTTTTCTCCGGGCTGCGGAATGCTCCCTTCAGCCTGGGGTCCGGCTTCGGTTGATGATTAGCTGAACGGCAGGAGACGTCCAGCAGCAACGCACTGCCGAGACCGGCCAATGAACTCTTGATGAATGCTCTTCGATGCATAGTTCCCTCCACTTCGGACAATGGAGCCTAGAGTACCACTCATCTGGCTGCCAAGAAAAGCTGGAACACAGCTTCGTAAGAAACAGAATGGCATTTACCAAAAGCAATCAGCACGATACCTTTCGTTCGGGGCTGCAAGTTGTCATCGGGATGCAATCATCCGGCTCCATCTCATGGGCCGTCCGGCTTGACACCTTCGACGAGCTGGGCCAAGATCACGAGAAACGGAAAGGGGCAATCTGATGCAGGCCACACCACAGGTATCGGGAAAGACACTCTACGAACGGCTTGGCGGTTATGATGCCATTGCGGCAATTGTCGATGAGTTTCTCCGCCGTCTCCGGGCTGATCCCATGTTTGCCCGTTTTGGAGGCGGCCGCAGCCACGATTCCACACGTCGCGGTCGAGAGTTGCTGGTCAGCCAGATGTGCGAGCTTGCTGGAGGCCCCTGCGTTTACATGGGACGGGACATGAAAACGTCTCATGGCGGACTCGGCATCACCACCGCGGAATGGGAAGCCAGCCTCCGGCACACTGCCGATGCCCTTGATAACTTCAAGGTCCCTGCAAAAGAAAAACAGGAATTCATAGCTCTGTTCGAACGCTACCGCGGAGAAATCGTGGAAGCATGAGTAGAAGGGCCGCCTCTGATGCGAATCGGTGACACGATTCGTGCCACTTTAACCTGCTGACATTCCCCCCTGAATCCTAGCGGGCCGTCCATCCTCCATCGATGAGGATGGTGTGGCCCGTGATCAGCGAAGCCGCCGGAGACGCCAGGAACACCACTGCGCCAGTAACTTCCGTCGGTTCGCCAATCCGGTGCAGCGCGGCGATGCGCTCGATGGTGTCGGCGCGGAACGCCGGGTCGGCCAGCGCTTCTTCTGTCCCCGGCGTAAAGATGAATGTAGGCGCGACGGCATTAACATTGATGTTGTGCTTGCCCCATTCGACCGCCAGGCATTTGGTCATGTGCGCGATTGCGGCTTTGGTGGTGCAGTAGACCGATTCCGTGGGAAGCGCAACAAAGCCTGCCTGCGAACTCATGTTGATAATGCGCCCTTGCTTCTGGCGGATCATC
>JAJXZM010000598.1 GCA_021780055.1 Acidobacteriota bacterium | reverse complement strand
GAAGGTCGACGGTTCGGCCGGCATTCGCGAGGTCGGCCGGAATGTACTCTCCGCCGGGTCCGGGTAATAGTCCCAGCTGAAACATTGCGGTGGTGCTCAGATAGGACACGAGCATGGCAAATCTTTCTGAACCTTCTCCCTCTTCAATTTCGGGTTCGGGTTCGGCGGGCGTTGCCGCGGCGGGTTCTGCAGGAATGCGCGATTCCGGTTCGTGCTTATCTTCCGCCTTCTCCGGTTGTCCGGCAACTCGCGTTCCTTCGCTTGTAAAAGAACGCCGGTCAACAACTTTAAACCCCGAAGATTCAACCTTTTCGTCTGGCATGAAGGTCCCCTTGATAAGCAAATATTTACCCGCAGCAAAGTTGGTTCTGCGGTTATCCTGAATAGGTAGTTTAACAACAAGCCCTCTGCCTGAACAAGTGCAGCTGAGCGTTTGAGGTTCGTGCAGATTGATTTTAACGCCAGGTTGCAGTCCGCTCGGTTCAATGGATCATCCCGGCAACAAGCAAGAGACTGCCCCCTTTGAGGTATTGCCAGTGATTTCACAGGCTTGGTAGATTAGGAAATTCAGCATCTCAGAAAGGACTGGGTGACGGGAATGGGTAAGTTGGCGGGGGAGAAACTTGCCGGGCTGGTGGACCTGATGGCACGCCTGCGGGGACCCGATGGGTGTCCGTGGGACCGCGATCAGGACTACGACAGCATCAAGGGCATGCTGCTTGAGGAAGCCTACGAAGTGGTGGACGCTGTCGATTTGAAGGATTTTAACGGGCTGGAAGAAGAACTTGGCGACCTGCTTTTTCAGGTGGTTTTCTATTCGCGCCTCGCAGAAGAAGACGGGAAGTTCGATATCGATGCCGTAATCCAGAACGTGCATGACAAACTGGTCCGGCGCCATCCCCATGTTTTTGGTGAAACACGCGCGGCGAATGCCGAAGAAGCGCTGAAAAGCTGGATGGCCGTTAAGGAAAAAGAGAAGAATAGCCATCCTGATTCGCAAAGCACGTCATTGCTGGATGGCATCGCCTCGGCGCTGCCGTCGACGCTGGAGGCCTATGAACTGGGGCTGAGAGCTGCAGAGGCCGGATTCGATTGGGTGAAACCGCAAGACCTTCTCGATAAAATTGAGGAGGAACTGGATGAAATACGGAAGGAGCTTGCGGGTGCCGACACGGTTGATAGACAACGCCTGAAAGAAGAAGTTGGCGACCTGATGTTCGCAGTTGCCAACCTGACGCGTCAGGTTCGCTCAGATCCGGAAAGTTGTCTTCGCGGGGCAAACCAGAAGTTCCGGCGGAGGTTTCAGGCCCTCGAAACTGAAGTTAACAGGCGCGGGAAATCGGTTCGGGAATGTAGCCCCAGGGAATTGGATGAGGTCTGGGAGTCGGTGAAGGCGCAGGAGAAGCCATGATCTATACGGTCCGCCCATGTGAAACCGTTGAAGAATTCGCCAGTTGCGTTGTTCTCCAGAAGAAGATTTGGGGCTATCCGGATCGCGAAATTTACCCCGCGCGAATGTTCTTGAACATCACACGTACGGGTGGTCACGTGCTGGGCGCGTTTACGCCAAAAGGTTCCATGGCGGGCTTTGTGGTCTCTGCTCCGGCTTGGCGCAAGGAGCACAGATATTTCTATTCAATTCTGCTGGGTGTTTTGCCGGAGCACGAAAACCAGGGGCTCGGCAGAATGCTCAAGATTGCACAGCGAAAAGCCGCGCTCCGGGCAGGAATCGAATATATCGAGTGGACATTTGATCCATTGCGGGCCAAGAACGCCTATTTCAACATCGTCCGCCTGGGGGCCATTGTGCGGCGGTACTGCCCTGACTATTACGGGCCTGTTCTCAGCAAGCTTCAGCGGAGATTGCCTTCAGACCGCCTGATTGCAGAGTGGCCCCTGAAATCTGCTAGAGTAAGTAAGGCACTGGCAGGCAATATGCCGCGTGCCGCACAAAAGACCCCAGCCGCAGAGGTCGCAATTCCGCTCGATCTTGACGCAGTTGTCTCCCGGAGGCCCGCAGTGGCCCGCGAATGGCAATCCCAAGTTCGGGCAGGCTTGCAACGCTGCTTTGCGCGAAAGCTTGTGATTACGGGGTTTGAGAGAACTGACGCCGAAGCCTGGTACCTTCTGGATCAAATATGAAAATTGAACGGATTGAACTGCTCGAAATTCGCATGCCGCTGGTCCACTTTTTCGAGACCAGTTTCGGGAGAACGACCGATCGCAGAATCGTGCTGCTCCGCATCCGTGCGGAAGGTCTGGAGGGGTGGGGCGAGGTCACCTGCGGCGAGATGCCCTTCTACAGCTACGAAACACCGGGCACGGCCTGGCATGTTCTGCGCGATTTTCTGATTCCCTGGGCGCTTGAAAAATCCTGGAATTCACCCGCGGATCTTGCAGAACGCTTTCGCCCGGTGCGCGGGCACAACATGGCCAAGGCGGCGCTGGAAAACGCGCTATGGGACATTGCAGCGCAGAGCCAGAGCATCCCGCTTGCCGAACTGCTTGGAGGGACGAGAGAAGAGATTCCTTGCGGCGTTTCCATCGGGATACAGAATTCGCCGGAAGAGCTTCTTGAAAAAATCCGCACTGAGGTTGCGGCGGGATACCAACGCATCAAGGTCAAAATCAGGCCGGGATGGGACGTGGAAATTCTGGAATCGATTCGCAAGGAATATCCGGATATCAGGCTGATGGCCGACGCCAATTCGGCCTACACTTTGAACGACATCGCGCATCTGAAATTACTGGACCGTTTTGACCTGATGATGATTGAACAACCGCTGGGATGGGACGACATCGTGGACCACGCGCGACTTCAGCGGGAATTGAAAACCCCGATCTGCCTGGATGAGTCGATCCACACCGCGGATGACGCCCGAAAAGCCATCGAGCTCGGGGCCTGTAAGATTATCAACATCAAGCTCGGACGGGTAGGCGGCCATTCCTCCGCTCGCAAGCTGCACGACGTTTGCCTGGCCCACGACATCCCGGTGTGGTGTGGGGGAATGCTCGAATCCGGCATCGGACGTGCCCACAATATTGCGATGTCTACTTTGCCCGGTTTTGTTCTGCCCGGTGATGTTTCTGCCAGCCGGCGTTACTGGAGCCAGGACATCGTTGACCCGGAAGTAGCGGTTTCGCCGAGAGGAACGATTGAAGTGCCCCGAAAACCGGGCCTTGGCTACGTGCCGAACCTCGAGCGCATCGAGAAGGTGACCGTACGGAAGGAGACGTTTGAGAAGCGCAGTTGAACCGGTTGCCTCAGCACCAAAAACTTCCCGCCCCATCAGCGCCCACCATTTGATGCACATTTCCATGCTGATCGCCGTTTTCTTTTGGGGGGTGAATATGGTGGCGATCAAAGAGGCGTTGTCCGGTTTCCATCCGCTGGCGCTGGCGCTGGTACGCGCCACTGCCGTTGCCATCACGTTTGGAACCATTTTCCTGTTTCTACGAGATCGCTCTCTGCCACGGTTTACCCGGGGGGAATGGCTGCGTTTTGTGGTCATTGCTTTTCTTGGGATCACATTGAATCAGGTCTTGATTATTGAGGGAGTGGCGTATACGAACGTCTCTCATGCGGCGCTGATTGTGGCCGTCCAGCCGGTCATGGTTCTTGTGCTCTCGGTCATGATGGGGCTCGAGGGGCTGACCACGCTTAAGCTTGCCGGGATGGGAATTTCATTTTCAGGCGTCGTGTTGCTGACTTACGGTAATGCGGTCCACGGCGGCGGCGCCTATTGGCTGGGCGACGTAATCCTGCTGGCCGAGGTTGTGGTCTTCGCTCATTACACAATTATGCTGAAAGAAGTTGTCGACCAATACGACGTGATAACCTTGAACACAGTAATCTTCGGACTTGGTGCAATTTTGATGATTCCTTTTGGCGCCAACGCCTTGCTGCACCAGCAATGGTCTCAGATTCCAATCCGCTCCTTCCTGGGATTGGCATTCATGACCTTTTTCTCCGCCGTTCTTGGTTACTTGCTTTTTGCTTACGCTTTGAAGGGCTTGACAGCGTCACGCGTGGCGGCATTCAACTATATTGAACCGATTGTGGCAATGGGCCTGGGAATCTGGTTGCTGCATGACCGTGTGGGTGTTTGGGGATTCCTTGGCGGGGGATTAATTCTTCTTGGTGTTTACTTCACTGAATGTGAGCGCGGTGAGGACGAAGCAGATAAGTCTGTTCCTGAAAATACGGCGATTGAAACCGAAAACTGAATCCTGAGGTTCTGCCGGCGCGCACAGGACCTCAAATGCCCCGTCGCTTACATTTCCTACGGCCAGACGGAGGCCACCCTGCGCTGGTGCTTGGGCATTGCGAGAGCCAGAACCATTCCGAGAAGGAATCCTCCAACGTGGGCCCACCATGCCACGCCGCCTCTTGTGACAGACTCAATGGCCAGCATCTGGTACCCCGCAATAAACTGAATTGCAAACCAATACACGAGTATCAGGACGGCGGGAAGCCGGACGGTCCAGAAGAAAATGAACAAGGGGATCAGGGTCGTGATACGTGCCGTAGGGTAGCTGACCAGATAGGCTCCCAGAACGCCAGCAATGGCGCCGCTTGCTCCAATCGTGGGCACACGGGAACCCATGTTGAAGAGAATCTCAGCCATTGCCGCCCCGAAACCGCTGAGGAAATAAAGTAACAGAAAATTGCCGTGCCCGAATCGGTCCTCAATACTCCGCCCAAAAACGAAGAGAAAAAGCATGTTGCCGATCAGGTGCAGCCATCCACCGTGGATGAACATGGATGTAAAAACGGGAACCAGGAAGACGGCAAAATTGCTGATGATGATGGCGCCGTGGGTTGTCGTGTAGCGGGCCGGAATCAGTCCGAAGGCAAAGATAAAACGGTTGATTGCGGGCCCCAGTGAAAGTTCGTACGCAAACACAGCGGTATTGAGAGCAATCAGCGCGAGGGTTGCGAACCAGAAGGTCTGCCGCCGGACATTGTCGTTCAATGGAATCATGAGCGATGCATTCTAACCTGGCTTCCATTCTTGTCCAAAACGAAACCAGCCGGCAAGTTTTGAAGTTCGCGCACTTGCCAAAAGCGTCCGAAGCGTGTTGATGCGCCCTTTGTGTCGTTGACCTTGATTCCGTGCGTTCGATATACTCCAGGCAGCGGGTTTTGAAGAAAATTGCCGGCTGACTGTTCCGTCCTGTTTCCGGCTGATTCATCCAGCCTGGTTCCGCTGGCCCGCGCAGGTATTCATGAAGGCGAATAAGTTCACAAGAGAGTTGATCGCCATCCTGGGCCCAGAAGGCGTGCTTTCCCGGCCTGAGGACCTGATGCTCTACGAGTACGACGGTCTTTCCGCCATGGAGACTCCTGAAGCTGTCGTTTTCCCAACGAGCACAGAGCACGTAGTTCAAATAGTCCGGCTCACCTCTGCACGAAAAATCCCAATTATTCCTCGCGGCGCAGGGACGGGGTTGAGCGGCGGCGCGGTTGTAACCTCGGGCGGGATTGTCGTCAGTCTGGCCCGGATGAAGAAAATCGTTGAGATTGATCTCGAGAACCAGAGAGCGCGCGTGCAGCCAGGAGTAGTGAATACCGACCTGACCCTGGCCGTTGCCGATGCCGGATACTATTACGCGCCGGATCCCTCCAGCCAGAAAGCCTGCACGATTGGCGGCAATGTTGCGGAGAATTCCGGCGGTCCGCACACGCTTGCCTATGGTGTGACAACTAATCACGTCCTGGGCCTGGAAGTTGTAATGCCCGACGGCGAAGTCATCCGCACCGGAGGAAAGTGCTGGGACCTTCCCGGCTACGATTTGACCGGACTCATGGTGGGCTCTGAAGGAACGCTCGGCATTGTTACCGAGATAACCGTCCGTCTGATGCGAACTCCCGAAGCAGTGGAAACCCTGCTGGCGGTTTACGATCGCGTGATTGATGCCACGAGGACTGTGGCGACTATCACGGCGCAAGGCATCACGCCTGCGGCGCTCGAAATGATGGATGGTTTTACGCTTCGTGCCGTCGAGCAGGCCACGCATGCTGGATACCCGATGGATTCCGCGGCGGTGCTGCTGATTGAAG
>JAJXZM010000045.1 GCA_021780055.1 Acidobacteriota bacterium | reverse complement strand
CATGACGCGAAGTCTTTCGGCGTCCCAGGCACATGATACCCAACCAGAAGGCCAGCGTTCCCAGCACCACCAGTACCAGCGCCTGCGCCAGGAAATTGTACTGGCCATGGAACTGCGCACAGAGCGCTTCTGGATTGAAAAAGGAGTTCGCGGGAACCAGCCCGAAACGAATGAACATCAGAAGAGTCAGAAACACTGGCAGCCCAAACAGGCTGAGCGGATCCGCCTGGATCCGAGTGAAAATGAACGCGGCCGAAGCCACACCCCACAATCCCAGCGCAAGCAGGTACTCTTGCAGGTCAGTCGCTGCGTGGCCCGTGATCAGGAAGCCGCCCCAGATCACAGCCCCAGACGAAGCTGTCAGCAGGACAAGGATGTGAACAGAACGGATGGCATTGTGCCCAATATATGGCAGGCGCGAATGTGGAAGCGATGGCCTGGCCACGCGATTAACCTGCATGCAATTCCATGGTTGCCTGCTGCGCAGCCGCTGAATTGCTGCTGAAACCCAGGATTTCCAACATGCGTGTGAGCCGCACTTCGTAGGTATGCTCGCGGTGGGTGCGCGCGCAAGCGCGGGCGGCGATGGCGCTCCGCTCTTCGGGATGCGCCAGGTAGTAGTCCACTTTCTCCTTCAATTCGCGCCATGTGCGAAATGTGACAATCTCGCGTTCGGGTTCAAAAAGATCGGCCAGCACGGGTTTCCAGTCGGCAATCTGGAACGCTCCACAGCCCGCCGCCTCAAACAGCGTGCAATTCACTCCGTCAATTTCGGAATAGTGCATCGTATTGAGGACAATCTTTGCCGCCCGGAATGCTTTGGTCTTCTCATCCTCTGCGATAAAGTGATGGGCGTAGTGTTTTCGGACAGGAGAATCGAGCCACGGGGGACAGTTCCGGCCCCAGATTTTCATATCGTAGTCCGTAAAAACTTCCAGCATCCGCGCCCGGTAATAGTGCAGGCTTCCCTGAGCGGCAAGATCGCACGCGTATCTCCGTTGGTCTTCGTCCTCGAACTCGGCTGGCCGGTGCCACATCGGATTGCAGCATTCAGGCAGGTAATGAGCATCTTTCCCTAGCTTGTCGCGCAAGGTCAGCGCCAGGGAGGGCTCCTTTACAAAAACCGAGTCGAAAGGGCTTGCCACCAGATACTGTCGTTCCAGGTTCGCGGGCGAGTCCGTGTACCAGCAAACTACCTTGCCGCCACATACCTCCTTCAGCGCGCTCACGATCTCCGGCGGCATCATTCCATAAGTTACAAGCACAAGGGCCGGCCGCGCCGTTCGTGCCGCCTGCACAACCTCACGGTAA
The DNA here is from genome assembly GCA_021780055.1 of Acidobacteriota bacterium. The sequence continues at coordinate 4,760 of JAJXZM010000045.1, read as the reverse complement.
ACGCGCCTTTCGAGTCCGGGAAACGCCCGCGGTGCATAGTTCCAAAAGCCGTTCGCCAGCCTGCTGCCGTGGTGCCGCATTCTCGCACCATGGACAGTGGCCACCTGGTGGCCCATGCGAAGGAGCGTCACCACGATGTTCCGTGCAAAAGAGTCAGGAAACTGAGGGCCGACAACAAGGATTTTCATCAAATCATTCTCAGCAGGGCGTGTCTCAAATCACCATTCGTGGCGGTCGTCTTATTGCTGAACCGGCGCAAGCATTACACCGCTACAACCGCCCGGCCATGAAAGCGCGAACCTCGTCGACAGCTTTTCGGACGGCCACGAAATTTCGAACAATCTGTCCAGGTCGGTTTCGCACGATCTCGCGGTTGGCGATGTAACCGCGTACCAGATCGAGCCAACCACCCGCTCCTATTCCCCCGTGGTGCTTGATTCGCATATAAGCCAGACTCTTCATGTGATATTGGCGGGCGAGTTCAGCGTCGGTATGGCGTGACGCGCAGCCGCCTGCCAGGTGATCTCTGTGCAACGCGCAAACTGATGGATCGGCCCAAAGTGTTACGCCCGCCTCGCGTAGACGGCAACAGAACTCGTCATCTTCTCCGTAAGCGGTTGGAGTCAGTGCGCCCAACTGCGAGTCAAAACCTCCCACAGCGTGCACCGTCTTTGCGGGGATCATCATCAGCGCTCCGATGAATCTGTCTACGGCCTGCAGGCCTTGCGCTTCATCCACGCTCGCCACACAGAATTGCCGTGCATGCCCTTGCAGCGATGCTTCTCGGTCCCGCTCCGACACCACCAGTCCGGTCACAGCTTTCATCCACGACGTCCGAACATGCTCGGCCAAGCGACGGGCCGCATCGGGGGGAAGGATGACGTCATCATCGACAAAGAGAAGAATTTCGCCCGTGGCTGCAGCGATGCCCGCGTTTCTTGCCTGCGGAAGGTTCGGCTGGGATTGGTGCAACAAGCAAAAACGGTCTCCTTGTGATTGAAAAAAGTCCGCCGCTTCCGGAGTATGCGCAAGCGACTGGTCCACTACAATCAGTTCCATGCGCCCCGGATAATCCTGCGCCATCAAGGACCGGAGACAGTCGATCAGCGAACAATCACGATTGTACGTCGCCACGATCGCCGAAATGGAAGGATGGGGTTTCATTCAACAGCAGGTAACTCTCAGCTACATCACGCCGTGCGTAAGACGCCGGCCAGCATGCCACGCTCTTCGGGTGTAGCGGAAGTGGTCAAACAGGCCGCCACAAAAACCAGCAGCGTGAGGCCACTTGAAATGGCCCACTCGATCCAGGTGGCAGAGAAGTTTCTCAGGAGGTAGGCAGCGGCACCCGTCACCATGGCCGGGACGATCAGCGATCGCAGGTTCGTCCTCCAGAGTTCGGCGAATGTAAAGCTGTTCATTCTTGTCCCGGCAATCACCAGGTAGGGTCCAGAAATCAACGCGTGTGGCACCAGCGTTCCCAAAGCCACACCCAGCACGCCCCACTTGGAAACCCACCAGCAGGAAAGCACTAAATTTGCGATTCCTTCCAGCAGGCTGAGCCAGGCAAAAGTCCGGTGGCGCGTTGTGGCAATCAGGTAGGCGTAAGCAGGCTGCTGAAGCACATTGATAATAAGGATACCGACCAGAGCCGCGAACGTGGCTTGATCCACCACCACGGGAGGGCCCGCCCAAAGTGCAATAAAACGCCGTCCGAAGAAACCGAGTTCTATGCCGAAAAGCAGAGATCCCCAAAGAGCCAACCGTGTGGAAAAGTAAAAGAGCCGCCGGAGGACCTTCTGATTGCCTTCCGCCCCAAGCGCTGTGATGGTAGGGCCGGAAGTGGAAAAAGGCGTCGAGAGCATTTCGCGCAGCATCGACGTGAGCCTTGCCGCGATGGCAAACGCCGTTACAAACACAACGCCAAGCATGCCCGAGATCACCAGGTTGTCGATGCCCCACATCAGGACGCCTGAAACCGAAACCACAAAAAAGTGGAAGCCCGGAGCAATCATTCGGCGCGCGAGCCGTGGCGAAAAACTGCGCACGGAAAAATACAACTGCGGAAACTCGCGCAAGAGCGCAACAAAAAAGATCGCTCCGCCAGCTAACTGCAGAACAGCGTAAACCAGCGCCACTCCAATGACTCCCTGACCGGCCCATAGCGCGAGAATCGTAAGGAAAAGACTGATCACGGAGAGGCCCGCCAGCCCGTACTGCTCCAGATCAACCCGCTCAAACGCACGGAACGCCAGGCGAAAAACCTGTAAAGGCTGGCCAATGGCGAAGCCAGCAAGCGCAATCAGGAGCGCGGGGACTACCTCCGTACGAAGGCCCGGCGAGGCTTTCAATAGCGCCTGTACAACGCCCACCCACAGCCCGGTAAGCATCAGCAGGCAGGCGGCAACGGCAGCAGCAAGGAGAGAAACAAAGCTGGTGACGAGGACGCAACTCGCGTGGTCCCAGTCGCCAACGGCGCGTGCCTCCGCCAGCAAGTTCTGACTGATGGTGGGGAAACCGATGTTCATCAGGGAAAGCGGCACGAGGACGCTGAGCACCGCGAGCCACAGGCCGTACTCTTCTTTGCCGAGGAAATGCAGATATACGGGTACCGCCACCAGCGAACATGCCCCAGTAATGGCGAACCGCACGTATGAGGCGCTGACGCATGTAAGGAGTCGGCGAGCGCGGGTCACGCCAGACCTTCCTGTTGCCTTTTTGCGGGTTCATCTCCCACGGACCTCAGGCCACCGGACAGGGAAAACCGGTGCCGCTCGTCACTTCGAATACTTTTTCCTTTAGCAGAGGTTTTGATCACCGTAGAAATCAGCAGAAACCGACGAAAGAAAACAGCGGTCGAAATTGGGATGTTAGGATTCCTCCGTTCCGTGCGGTCCGCATGGCTCAGTAACCACTCGACTCGCAGGCAACGGTTTGCCGTACCGGCTCTGGCTGTAATAGCGCACGTAGTTACAATAATTCGATCCGTAGTGGCCGTCGTATTTCAGGTCGAGCTTGTTGAGCACACAACCCAGAATGTTTGCTCCGGCATTTTCCAGAACACAGTGCGCGCGTGCCAATGCTGCTCTTGCGGTGACTTCACTTTCTATCACCAGGATGACACCGTCAACAAAGGAAGAAAGGACTGTGGCATCCGTCACCATCAGGACCGGCGGCGTGTCCACGATTATATGATCAAAACGGACGCGCAGAGCAGCCAGAAGTTCTTTCATCGCTTCTGAAGCCAGCAGATCGGCGGGGTTGGACAGCCGCTGGCCCGCCGAAAGAAACCACAGGCCCGGCAATTGGGGCGATTGCGGCATTTGAAAAATTGCTTGCTCAACGTTTCCCTCACCGGCCAGGACATTGCTGAGGCCGGTGCGGCCGTTGGTATTCAGTATCCGCTTAAGCCCCGGTTGACGCATATCGGCGTCGATGAAAAGGACGCGCTTCCCGATCTGCGTCAGTGCGACTGCCAGGTTGAATGCCGTGGCGGTCTTCCCTTCGAATGGCCGTGCACTCGTGAGCAGAAGCGCTCGCGGCGGGCGCGGTGCCGGCGAGAGCAACACAGCAGTCCGCAACGTGTGATAAGACTCCGCCAGCATGGATGTGGGCTTTTTCAGAACCGCCCATTCAACCCCGTCAGAAGCGGAAGCCGTTTGATTTCTACGCCGGCTAAACCAGAATTTCCCATTCCCCAATGAGTGTATTGCCGGAATAACTCCCAGGACAGGCTCAGCGATGCTGCGCTCAATATCCTCCGCCGTCATGATGGACGTATCCATTGCTTCCCGAACGAAAGCTATGGTCGTCCCCAGAATTAAACCCACCATAAATCCGATAGCGATATTCCGGCCTTTCCTCGGTCTCACGGGCATCGATGGTACCAACGCTTGGTCAACAAGGTGGACATTGTTTGCCCTAAGACCCGCGGAAACCGCGGCCTCCTTCACGCGCGTCAGCAGGCTGTCATAGAGTTGCTGGTTGGTATCAAAATCGTGATTGAGCAAGTCATACTGGATCATCAATTGACTCAGCTTGCCGACTTCGGACTTTTCGCGGGCGACTGAATCTGTAAGCAGTTTCACGCGCCAGAGCGCAACATTGTAGTTGTGCGTGATCCGCTCAACCGTTCTTGCCCGTTCCTGTGCAATAAGCGACTGGATTTCTTCGATCTGGTCATGCAGCCTTGCAACCTTGGGGAATTTCGGGCCGTACTGCCCAAGAGCATCAACGTATGCTGTCTTCAGGTCGGCACTCTTCTCTTCCATGTCTTGAAGAAGACTGTCCTGTGCCAATAAATCCGCTTTGCCAGGGTTTGCTTTTACCAGACGGTACAAAGATTCCTGCTGCGACAGGTCGTTCTGAGCCATCGTCAGGTCCTGGCTCAAGTCTGCCAGCCGCCGGTCTTCAACGTTCTCACTGCCACTGATATTGACAATGGAGTTCTGCCTCTCGTAGTCCACCAGTGCTTCATGGGACTTTTCCACCCTGGCTCTCAATTCATTTAACTGTTCGCTCATCCAGCCGGAAGCCCGCCGTGTGGCGTCATACTTGGATCGGAAATTGTACTCTCTGTAATTTGCGACCAGCGTGTTCGCCACTTCGGCGGCTAGCTGTGGGTCAGTGCTTTTAAAGCTGACCCTGATCATGCGGCTTCCCGTTACAAGGTCAACGCTCATAGAATCCTTGAACCGCTTGATCAGTCGTGCCCGCTGTGTTGACGACGTTTCTCGCGCTCCATCGAAGTTTCCGGAGGC
>JAJXZM010000486.1 GCA_021780055.1 Acidobacteriota bacterium | reverse complement strand
CCGCTTGCGGCGAAAGGAACGCACGACTTCGCCAATGCCCAGCGGGAAAAGAGAGAGCACGGCGTAATAGTGGCACGATATTGCAGCAGATAAGCTGGCGGCCAGGCCAATCAATGCGAGCACGCGATGGCGACCGTCCGTCGCCCATATCCAGCAGAGCAACGCAAAAGCCGAGAAAGCCAATACCAGCGCGTAGGCACGCGCCTCAAAAACATAGTTGAAGGCAGTGGTCATGAATGGAAACAGCACGGCGAGAATGCCGTAAACAGCCGAAGTCCTCCGGGCAACAATGTGATATAGGCAAGCGCACATCAGCGCAAATGCCAGCAACTCCGGCAAGCGCAGCGCCAGGCCGGACACTCCAAAGAGGTGGATATCGACGCGTGATATTGCATAGAAGAGAGGAGGCGTTTGCTCCGCCCCTGTGGCCAATGCCGCCCAGACATCCCGAAAGTGAGGAAGCCGCGCTATGTACAGCGTGAAAAGCTCGTCATTCGAAATCACAGCTCTTGAGTTAATCAGGCCGAAACCGGCAAAGTAGATGGCGGCGGACAGCAGCAGAAGTCCCCCTGGCTTGCTACCAATCTTGTCGAGCAAGGTCACAATGCGGCATTGCAACGAATTGCTGATCTTAGAGCTCATGGCCGTTCCGAAAAGAGCATGCGAGCGAATACGGGCTGAGTTAATCCCTGCACAGTCTTACACAGAGCCCGTTCATTTGTGAATAGGCAGGCCGACGAAACAGGACCATGGATGGCGCGCGGCGGAGGTCACTTCCGTCAGCGAGATGTGCGGTATTCGCCCCGCCAATATCGCCACGTCGTCCGGAGAAGCACGCACAGGTAGTCGGGACCAACCTTCAGCAGATTGAAAGAGGATTTGCCCATGTCTGCCGTACGGTTGATCCAGGAGGCAGGAACTTCCCGAATACGATAGTTCATCAAAAGAGGCTTCAGGCCTGTCTCCACGTTCGCTGCAAAGTGAGGTTCTTCAATATCGAGTTCCTTCAGAATCTCCGCGCGATAGAGTTTCAGATTATTTGAAACATCGCGAAATCGCTTGCCCAGCAGCAGGTTCAGCAGCAGATGATATCCACGGTTGCAAAGGATCTTGAAAAACGGGTAGCGTACCAGCGCCGATTCTGAGGAAAAGCGGCTGCCAATCGCCCCGTCGCACCCCTCGGCCACGGCGTCAAAAAGCCCCCGGAACTCCGAAGCGATAGCGACGAAATCGCAATCAATCGACAGGATGTATTTTCCGGTTGCAGCAGCATAACCGTCCCGCAGAGCCCGGCCCACTCCGCCCGGAGGATTGCGCCTTACCAGTTTGACGCGTGGCTCGCCCCGGGCAACGTTGGCAGCGACTTCTGCCGTGCGGTCCGTACTGTTGTCATCAACAATCACGATCTCATGAAGGTATGCGCCATACATGCCGGTAAGCGTATTGACCAGGCGTTCAATATTCGCCTTTTCGTTATGGCAAGGAACTACGACCGACACCGCGCCGAAAAGTTGCGGATGCGTCGCCAGGCTCACCGGAACCATGCCCCGTTGCGCCACGCTTCCAGGCTTGGCGCCGCGCAGGCAGATGATGCTTGAGAAACGGCGCGTAACAGGAGCACGCTCCAGAATCAGTCCAACAGCCTGGCCGGCAGCACCCTTGAGAGGCGGAATCACTTCAGAAAGGGCGCCTTCGACGCCGGTAAAGCCTCGTCGAACAGCCTCATCAATGCACCCCTGCGCACTAATCGTCTGAGGGAGACCATCGCTCTGTGTTCGCTTGGGAAAACCACTCGCCACTTTCCGCATCCGGGCAAACGGGTTCGACGCATTCCGGGCAAAGAACATAAATTGCCCACCCGGCTTCAAGCATCGGTACGCGAATTCCAGGGTTGAAGGCCAAAGCTCATCCGTCAGGATGTGAGTGCCGACCACGCAATCAAAGCTTTCGGGCGGGAAAGCGGACTGAATGTCCTCGATGCAGATGAAATCTGTGTTGGGAAGGCTCTTCGATTGAGCTACGTTCGCCAGGTCCCTGTTGAACACTGCGGCTGTAATAGTGGTCAGTCCGTCCAGAACAACGGCAAGGTGCTCGGTCCAGATGCCGCTACCTGCCCCAAGTTCCAGGACTTTCTGACCCGGAAGCACGGGCAACGATTTTGCCACCCAAAAGGCTCGGCGGCGAAGCCTCGCGGATAAATAAGGATTCTCCAGAAGCTTCTCGCGAGACTTCTCAATGTCGAGCCACTGCTGCCCGGCCGAAGTCACACCACAACCGGAGCCGAAACGGTCAAATTGGTTGGAGCAATCAACAGCGATAGCGGTCTCGCTTTTCTTTCTTTCCCATACGCCGGCACGATCGCCAGCCGCCACGCATTCCCCTCCACCGCCATGCCAGACTCACTTTCGTCGATTTGGAATCAACCCGAACCGGGCTAGGGGGCCTGGTCAGCAGCAACCGCTTCAGCGCCTCCAGCGCGCGATCTCAAACGGACATCCGCAATCTCGGTAATGATTTGATTCAGGCTATGTTTGATTTCCCAATTCGGAAAGTGAGAGCGGAGCTTGCTTAAGTCGGTGATGTAGCAGATGTGGTCGCCCACCCGGTTCTGAGGGTCATAGCGGTGCTGGAGCCGCAACCCCATCCCATCCAGCATCTCAACCGTTTCAAGGATTGAAATGCTGTTTTGTCTTCCACCGCCAAGATTGTAAACCTCGCCGCACTTCGGAGACTGGAAGAACTCCATCAGCAACCGGCCGACATCATCGCAATGAATCTGATCTCGCACCTGCTTCCCCTTGTAGCCGAAAATTGTGTATTCTCGGCCGGCGACAGCACAGTCGATGATATACGCCAGATAGCCGTGCAGTTGGACGGCCGCGTGCTGAGGTCCCGTCATGCAGCCCGCGCGAAAAACACCCACAGGCATCTGAAAGTAACGGCCGAATTCCTGGCACATCACATCTGCCGCCACCTTGGAGGCACCAAAAACCGAGTGCAGGCAGGCGTCAATGGACATGGTCTCATCGACCCCGTCCCGCCCATCCGCGTAATCGTATCGCGTGGGCCGCTCGACCAGGGGGAGCGAATTGGGCCGGTCGCCGTAGACCTTATTGGTGCTGAGGAAACAGAAAGGTGAGTCCCGGCAGAACTCCCTGGCCGCGACAAGCAGGTTCAGTGTTCCCACCGCGTTCACATCAAAATCTTCGTATGGGATTGAAGCAGCCCGGTCATGAGACGGCTGCGCTGCGGCGTGGATGATAAAATCCGGGCGTTCCTGCTTTATCAGCTCCCGGATCGCCTCGCGATCGCGAATATCCAGACCGCGGTGGCGATACCCGACAAAAGATTCCTGCAGGAATCTCACCGTCGGCGCGATAGACCCTCGGGGGCCGAAAAATTGCTGCCGCATGTTGTTGTCAATTCCAACAACCTCCCAACCTGCTTCACTCAACAGGCACGCGCAAGCCGAACCAATCAACCCTCCCGATCCCGTAATTAACGCTTTCATTCTCATTAGACTCTACTTACGCATCAGACCAATTGCAAGAAGTCACCATGCTGCTAGTAACTCGCCAGTAAGCGACCCGCTTCGCACGAAAGCAAGCTTCTCCGGCGAAATAAGTCCCCCATTGCCACCACTCGCTTTCGGAACAAACGGCACAATCGTCTGTGATGTAAATCACATCCCTGGCCAACGCCGTTTGCTATAAGCAGGATGGGAAGGGAGGCTTCAATGAGCAATACACTCTTTTGGATCCTTATCGCCACCGCCGCCGCGGCTCTGGTTTATTTGCTCTATCGAGCATACCTGAGCTTGCGAACCTATTTGGAGTTTCGGGGACAGCGTCTGGTGAATTGCCCGGAAACCCATAAGACCGCAACCGTAGAACTCGATGCCAAAGAAGCTGCCCGAGAGGCGTTTAGCCACAAGCCCCAAATGCAACTCAGCCAATGCACTCGCTGGCCTGAGCGCAAAGACTGCGGGCAGGACTGCCTGAACCAAATCGAGATAGCCCCGTCGGAATGTCTTGTCCGCAACATCGTTATTAATTGGTTCGACGATAAGAAGTGCATCTTTTGCGGAAAGTCTATCGCCGAAGTCAAGGAGTGGTGGGTAGACCACAAGCCCGCGCTCCTGACGCCGGAAAAACAGATCATTGTCTGGAACCAGTTCCCTGCAGAGAAGTTGCCGGAACTCTTCGAAAAGTGCGAACCGGTGTGCTGGTCGTGCGCGGCCACAGAGGATTTTCGCAAGACGCATCCGGAGATGGTCACCGACCGTGCGGCAACGGATCTGCGAATCCGGTACATCAAGTAGCCGTTCAGTAGCGAGATCGACGTCCCGCCCGCCATGTCAAGTGGGTGGGCGGGTCCGGACAGGCAAGTGCTTCAATCGAGGTGAAACACCTCGTCCAGTTCCCCCATCATCTCGTCCGGACGCGACCCTTCCAGCGACTCAAAATAGGGCGACATCATTTTCTGCCATCTGGCGTTGACTTCTTCCTTCGACATTCCTTCCACGGCGGTCTGGAGACCGGTGGGCGTCTCAAAATACCCGAAGAGCATGCCATCATTCCGCATGAACAGGGAGTAGTTGTGCCAGCCCGTGCGCCGCAGGGCATCCAGCATTTCAGGCCACACTTTCTTGTGGTGCTCCTTGTATTCCTCGATCAATTCAGCCTTCACTTTCAAAATGAATCCAACTCTCTTCATTTCGCCTCCTCGGATTTTCATGCTCCATTGGCCGGCTATTTAACCACTGTAGGGGTCAAAAAGGCTACACTTCCTATTCTTTTCTTCGTCGATTGCTGAAAGTTCCCTCTCTTCCATTGACAGCGGCGCGCACGGGACAATTCCCTATTCTGTTGTGTTCAACATCATCCGCAATCTGCCCCAACTGATAACATGGTATTGGAGGCAGTTGCGCGAAGGGTTGAAATAGGTTGCGAACAGATGTATACGTTTAGCGGAAAACTCACCACAGACCAAGCCGTGCACCGAACTGGTGAGCGAGCGGAAAAGCGCAAATGAAAACAGGCGTGCCTTCGCAATCCGTTCTCAATGGCCTTGCCGCACTGTCAGTTGTTATTTTTTCGATGGTGTCGGCTTGCCTCGCAGCCGCCGTCCAGAATCCTCCTGGACTGCCGGCTTCCAGCGTTCACCAGATGGTGAAGAACGTTGCCTGGAACGAACTTCAGGCGTCTGAGCACCCTACGCATTACTATCGGTTTATAGAGAGAGACATTTTCCCGGATGGGTCGAGCACAACCGATCGGATTGCTACGCCGCATGGGGAAGTTGGCAGGCTGATCGAAGTGAACAACGCTCCTCCAAACCCGCAGCAGCTTCGGGCAAATCAGCAGTTGCTTGCCAGGCTACACGGAGACGCGCAACTCAAGGAATCCCGCTTCAAGGACCAGCAAAGCAACCGGCTGCGTCGCGATAATGTCATCAAGGACATCCCGAGCGCCTTCATTTACACCTATGCAGGAAGAGATGCAAAGGGCCGCATCATGCTGAAGTTCCGGCCGGCCCCAGACTTCCAGCCCAGTTCCCGCCAATCACTCATTCTCCAGGGCATGGCAGGCGAACTCTGGGTGGATCCTGCAACCCAGCGGATGGTCAAGATTGACGGCACGCTGATCAAAGACGTCAAGATTGGATGGGGATTTCTGGCACGACTCAACAAGGGCGGGACGTTCCTGATGGAGCAATCGCAAGAGCCGGACGGCACCTGGCATCAAAAGCTGCTTTCCGTTCACTTTGACGGTACCGTGCTGATCTTCAAACCCATTCATATTCGAGTCAAGCAGGTCCGCTGCTGCTTTGAAAGGGTCCCTGACGATCTTAGCATTCAAGGGGCAGTGCATCTCCTGGAAATTCAACCGGGTCTTCCCACAAACTGGCAAGCACACCTGAATGCAATCCAAAAATCCTTTGCATCCAATTGATATTTGCGGGTGACGGTCTGCTTAGTTCGTAATGGAAACTCGCGTCCATGACGAAATTGATGGTTGAAGAACTGTTGTAACCCATGCCAAGCGTCATGATCCCAAATTCCGGAACGCCCGCGAATA
>JAJXZM010000603.1 GCA_021780055.1 Acidobacteriota bacterium | reverse complement strand
GGTAATGCTGTGGACCAAAGAGAAAAAATAGCCGCGGATGTCCCGACGAAGGACACCCTCAGAAAGCGCGTGTTTCACTGGCTGGATCGACGAGCCGGCATCGATAAGCTGATGAAGGAGTCGCTTGACGAGCCGATTCCAGGCGGGGCACGGCTGGCCTACGTGTTCGGGTCAGGGCTGCTCTTCATCTTCATCTCGCAGATCATTACCGGGATTTGCCTCGCCATCTACTATGTGCCTTCGGCGGAGACAGCACATACCAGCGTTGCCTATATCACCAAGCAGGTGGCAGCCGGCGCGTTCTTGCGAAGCCTCCACTATTACGGCTCCAGCGCTATGATCATCGTGCTGCTGCTGCATTTTCTACAGACGTTCCTCTATGGGTCATTCAAGGGGCGACGCGAACTGCTGTGGATTTCCGGAGCCACCCTGTCCCTGTTCGTGCTGGGGATGGGCTTCACTGGATACTTACTTCCCTGGGATCAGAAAGCCTATTTTGCCACCGCGGTGGGGACCAACATTGTCGGGGAAGTTCCCCTGATCGGTAGCTGGTTGACCAGGTTGCTTCGCGGCGGCGACATGATCGGCACGCTTACCCTCTCCCGCTTCTACGTAGCGCATGTCTTCCTGATTCCGGCAGCGATTTTCGCTTTCATCGCGATACATATTTTCCTGTTTCGCAAGGCCGGTGCCGCCGGGCCCATCAATGAAGACCCGATCCATCCAAAACTGGCGCCGGAAGGTTTCTATCCTCGCCAGGTTCTGATGGACATGGCGCTGGCGCTGCTGTTGATGGTGGGTCTTGGCTTTCTGGCGTATTTTCATCCCGTGGGCCTGGGTCCCATTGCCAATCCCGCGGACACGCACTTTCTCCCCCGGCCTGAATGGTATTACCTACCCATGTTCGAGTGGCTCAAGTTCTGGGAGGGACCGCAGGTAGTCTTCGCCGTCGTGGTCATCCCGGGGCTTCTTGCGGCGCTGTTTTTTTTGCTGCCGTTTCTCGATCGCAGTCTGGAGCGCCGCCCGTGGCGCAGGCCCATTCCGGTGCTGGCGGTCGCCTTCGTCATTGCCGGTATCATTTTTCTCGGAGTCCGGAGCCGCGTGGATGACCGCGACGACCCGACCATTGCGGCGCAACTTGCCCTCCAGGCCCAGCAGGAAAAGGCCTATACCGCCGCGCCATTTCATCCCTATATCGAATCTCCGGGTGGAACCGGACCGCTTGCACTTCCCATTGGACCGGTAAGCCCGCTGGTGGCGGAAGGTCGAGGCATTTTTCAGGCGCACGGTTGCTCGGGTTGCCATGGTGAGGTTGGGCTGGGGACGATGGTGGCGCCCAATCTGACGGGCATTACGACAAAAATCCCTGAGCCGCAGCTCATTGCGTTGTTACACAATCCGAATGCCGCGATGCGAGCCGGACACATGCCCGCAGTGGATATTTCTCCCGGCAACATGTCGGCGCTGCTTGCATATTTAGGAGTGATCGGGACCAGCGCGGCGAATGTGCAGGCATCGTCCGGAACATCTCCGGAGCCCTCCCCGGCAACGAATGAGGCGGCGAGTGAACCGGTTCTGCCCGCAGCCACCAACACAGCCGCTATCGCCGCCTCTGGCGGTCAGCCGCAGACCTCCGCGCCGTCGGCAGCGCCGTCTATGGCGGTCGCCGCAGGTCGGCAAGTGTATCAAGAGCATGCGTGTTTTGCCTGCCACGGCCCGACAGGGGAAGGAGGCCGCGCCCCCGCTCTTGCTCCGCTGATTTCCAAGCTTTCCAATGACCAGCTGACGCAACTGCTGCAACATCCCAACGGAAGGATGACTGCCGGCGGTATGCCCCCGTTTGTTGGAAGCGCCGACCAGCTCGGCTCTCTCACCTTATACTTGCGCAGCCTCCGGGCACAGCAAAAACCATCCCAACAGCTACCTCAGCGGCAACCTGAGCCACAACAGAACACGGCGGAAGCGACAGCGCAGGGCGGCAGCGTCCCCTATCCGGAGATGGCTCCCGCGACTCCCGTAAGCGCTGCCCAGCCGGCGACTTCAAACGTAGCGCCTCAGGCTTCACCATCTACCCCGGTTTCGGCTGTTGCGACACAGCCGAGTCCTGGACGTGCCCTGTTTCTTTCGCAAGGCTGCGCAGCCTGCCATGGCCCCACGGCACATGGAACGCAATTCGCGCCCTCGCTGGTGGGTGTTACCAAGAAGTTCCCCGGTGACAAAGTACCCGCGTTGCTCCGACACCCAACGGCCAGGATGCGCGCCGGAGGAATGCCCACCTTCAACTTGACGGATCGGCAGATGCAGCAACTGGTCGCCTATCTATCGAGCCTGGATGCGGCTCCTTCGGCGACGCCCGCTCCTTCTGCAAGCGCATCGACCGCGCAGGCCAGCTCGCGAGCTACGGTCGTCACACATGCAGCTGCCCCCGCTCCTCTGACTCCGTTGGAGCTACGCGGCCAGGAAATATTCCAGCACAATCGCTGCGAAATCTGCCACGGCGTAGGTGGATTGACCGGAACGGTTGCCGCGCCACCACTGGCCGGCACAGCCTCGCTGCTGCCCGCGAACGTGCTGGAGAATCTGTTGCGGCATCATTCAATTCGAATGCAGCAAGGCGGCATGCCGCTGACCAACATGAATGCTCCGGACATGAAAGCGTTGGTGGCCTTTATTCGCTCGCTGCCGACTCCCACCGGCGCGAAATAATCTAGCGGCTCTGGGTTTCGATCGCAGAGATATTCAGAGCCGTAGGAATGGTGGCGATCCACCGATGAATTCTGCGGTGTGATACTCGCACGCAAAGGGCTGTACATATAGTCTGCCGACAGCCAAGCTGCTGACCAATTTTCCTATTTACAGGGAAATTCGCAAATTTGGCTGGAAAGCTGTACCCCAGGCTACGCAATCTGCAGCAATTGTCATCTCCGGCCCCAACTCTGTGCGCGCAACTGGGCAGGGAAATCCACCCGGGTATTAAGGAATGGAGCGGCGCTGGGCGGGAACGAGGGAACCTGGGGCGTCGCCGAGTCCTATCGCACCAGGTTCGATCACTGGAGCTACCATCGTTGAATAGACGGCGCACAAAAACCCCGCGCCTGGTAGTAAACGGCGACCACACTTTGTCGTGTCGTGTTAGGTTGAGGCAAAGGAGCAGTTTGATCCCAATCTATGCTCACCCGAATCAAAGTGTGCCTTCTCTTAGCCCTGACTACCTGCCCCAGCCTGTTCGCCTCCGATTTTGCCATGAAGGTGAACGACAAGGGCTACCTGGATACGCAAGGCTTTAGCGTATTTCTCTACGACAGCACGTACCACCCCGTTTTTGTAGATCAAAAGAACACGGCGATGGAGATGATTCTCCACGGCCATCGCATCGCCACCAATGGAGATGTGCGCCTGATGCCAACTCCCGAGCAGTGGGACCTTGTGGCAACGCTCAAAGGGCGCCATGCCGACAAGGTGAACAACCGGCTTACCGTCGATCTTGCTTTCCCGACTTTCGATCTCAGTTACACCCTGGAAGTTACAGCGGAGCCAGGCGGCGTGAAGGTCAGCGTCAACCTCGACAAACCTCTGCCGCAGAAACTGGTCGGACGGGCGGGCTTCAACCTGGAGTTCCTGCCGTCGATCTACATGGGCAAGGCTTACCTGGTGGACGGAACCAAAGCCGGCATCTTCCCGCGAATGCCAAACGATCCGATGGTCAAGGTGTTGCCGCTGCCCGACGAACCGAAGAAAGCGTATTACCTGGAGGATTGGGACAAGGCCAAAGGGTACACGCAGCCGCTGGCGTTCGCCGAAGGAAAGAGCATCACTCTTGGCGTTGACGACGCGTTGGCGCGGGTCAACGTCAAGTCAGATACGGCCGACCTGATGCTGTTCGATGGGCGCGACCGCGCGCAGAACGGCTGGTTTGTGTTGCGTTCGCTGATCCCTTCAGGCAAGACTACCGGCGCCATCGTCTGGCACATCCGGCCGGACGTGATTTCAAATTGGACGCGGCCGCCCGTGATCGCTCACAGCCAGGTAGGTTACGCGACGGGCTTCTCCAAGGTTGCAGTCCTCGAACTCGACCCGAAGTACAGCGGCCCTAAGACGGCCAAAGTGCTGCGCCTGATGGAGGACGGATCTTACAAGCAGGTGTTCGAGGGTCCGATCACGCCTTCAACGCCCTGGTTGCGTTACGTCTATTCGAAATTCGATTTCACCGCGGTGAACGATCCCGGCCTGTATGTAATCGAGTACGCAGGCCAGCACACTGCGCCCTTCCCCATCTCCAAGAACGCCTACGCTAATGTTTGGCAGGACAGCCTGGACCATCACCTTGCGGAGCAAATGGATCACGTTTCCGTTCGCGAAGCCTACCGCATGTGGCACGGCGCTTCACACCTGGACGATGGCCGCATGGCGCCCGTGGTTGGAGAGCAATTCGACGGCTGGTATCAGGCGACGGCGACGGATGGGAAGTATAAGGGCGGCGATCACATTCCTGGCATGAACGTGGGCGGCTGGTATGATGCCGGCGACTTTGACCTGGAGGAGCCAGCGCAACTGAGCGTGATTCAGAGTCTGGCTCTGGCGTATCGCGAATTCAATCTGAAGTACGACGAGCTTACCGTAGATGAAGCCGCGCGCCAGGTTGAGATGCACCGTCCGGATGGCGTGCCGGATACGGTGGAGCAGGTCAAGCACGGCGCACTCTACATCCTGGCGCAGTATCACAATATCGGCCACGCGATCCGCGGCACGCACGAACCAGATCTGCGCCAATATACGCAGGTGGGCGACGGAGCGTCGAAAACGGATGGCCGCATCTATGACCCGAAGCTCGGCCCGAACGAAGTGAAGGGCGACTATTCCGGCAGGCCGGATGACCGCTGGATCTTTACCACCGACAACCCATACTTCGAGTGGAACGCTATAGCGGCGCTCGCTGCGGCATCCGATGTGCTGAAAGGCTATGACGACGCATTGTCGAAAGACTGCCTCGAAACCGCGATCAAAGCCTGGAACGCCGAGAAGGCCCACCCAACGCAAAATCCTGTGGGCGGCGGCTTAGGCGGCGCGGCTCCGGCAGGTGCTCCCGGAGGTGGCGTGCTGGCTGCGTCTCAGGGGGTAGTGTCTGGCGGTCAAGGCCCTCGACACGGGCATGTGAACTCGGGCGCTCCGAGAAGTTCTGGCACGACTAGCGCACAAACAGTTCCGCCAGCCGGTTTCGGCCATGGCGGCTTTGGCGTCGGGCAGGATTGGGCTGCGGCTCTGGAATTGACCATTGCCACCAATGGCGCCGAGCCCTACAAGTCGCGCCTGAAGGAGCTATTTCCTCAGGTGATCACCCCGCAACAGATGGGTTTCCGTGGTTGGACGGCAGTCCGGGCACTGCCTTATCTGGACGCGGGTGCCAAAGATCAAATGCGGGAAGCAGTGAAGACATACATGGCCGGTCTGGACAAGCAGTTGGACGCTACCCCGTTCGGCGTGCCTCCCAGCCTGGGCACCTGGGGCGGATCGGGCGCCGTGGTTGACATGGCCATCCGAATGTATTTCCTGCACAAGACGTTTCCAGATCTTGTGAGCCCCAAATATACACTTCGCGCCGTGAATTACATTCTCGGTACCCACCCCGTATCCAGCACTTCGTATGTAGCCGGCGTCGGTACGGTCTCGAAGACGAAGACGTACAGCAACAATCGTGCCGACAACGCATACATTCCGGGCGCCGTGATTCCAGGGTACGTCATCATCAAGCCGGACTTTCCGGAGTGCATCGATGACTTCGGATTCCTCTGGTTCGAGGATGAAGCCGTCGTGGCCGGGTCGGCAAGCTGGGTCGTGGCCGGTAACGCTGCCGACGCGATCACTAAGGAATCGAAGTAGGACCACTACTACAATCTCCCGGGGTCGGGAGGGACTGGCCGGCGCTTTTTGGTTTTGGAAAAATCCCATTTCGGCGAGGCTTTCAATCGCATTTAGAGCATTTTCTGTAATGATGTAGACTGTCTCTGGCGAGACTCTGCGGCGATGGAATCGATGGCGAAAGCGTATGGGGATGATCTGCGCCGTAAGTTTCTGTTGGCCTACGAT
>JAJXZM010000278.1 GCA_021780055.1 Acidobacteriota bacterium | reverse complement strand
GCCTATTCTTCTTTCGGAGGACGACCGCCCATCTTGGTCCATTTTGTAAGCTGTTGCTTGGAATGCTTCTTTGCACGAGCCAGTCCACCAAGACGCGCCCATGCCTTGCGCTCTTCGGGCGTAGTCTTCCGGGCCCTGGCCTTACCGCCAAGTCTTCCTAACGCGGCTGCGTGTGGGTTTTTCTCCATGCCAGTATCTTACTTAACGCTAAGTATGATTGTCAAGACATTTTTCCAGAACTTTACTGCGGTAGAAGTTTGCGGGGCGAGAAACACCGTTCTATGGGTCAGTTTCCTGCAGTCCCTGCAGGACTCGCACACATGTGGTGACATCAGCTAAGCGCTTGGCGATCCTGGTACTGAAGCCGGCGCCGGGTGGAGGGGGTAGACCGGCCCGACCCAAGCGCTTGGATTGCGCCCTGGCAGGGCGTTTTGCGGGCAAACTCAAAGAGGGGGTACCCCCGGTAAAGTTCGCGCGATTTTATAATGGCTTAGGACTCGCGAGCTTTCTCAAAGGAGAATCTAAAAAAATAAAAAATCGAAACCCCGTATTCAATTGACACCAGCCAATATTCGGGTCAGAGTGACACCTAGCTGAAATCCCGATTCGCATCTGGTTAGAAGGAAACGACGGGAAAATGCTTCTGGGCTCGCGCTGAATTCAAAGTGCCCTCGTTCAGAGCGCCGGTCGAAGGTGGGTGTCGGGCGCCAGTCTATTGGAAATTTGCCAGATCCAATCCTTCTCACCGGGTTAGCGGTATGGCTCCCTGCCGGTATCTTGTCAACCAGTCGATCCACTTGTCCTTCCTCAGACTTGAGATTCAGGATGAGAAGAAAGCATGAAGCGAGGTGTTACACCCGCTTGCGTTGCAGAGACTGCAGTACACAGTTGCACGGATCGCAACCAAGGGTTTATAAATTTAGGAATGTATTTTACGTAAAAACATGACTAATAACGATACGAGTTGGGTTGCAAATTTTATCTGGGGCATTGCAGACGACGTCCTGCGCGATGTTTATGTGCGGGGGAAATACCGTGATGTTATTTTACCGATGACGGTTATCCGCCGTCTGGACGCCCTTCTTGTGCCCACAAAGGATGCCGTGCTCAAGATGAAAGCGCACCTCGACGGGGCAGGGATTACTGCGCAGGGCCACGCCCTTTGTCAGGCTTCCGGCCAGGCGTTCTATAACACGTCCAATTTCACCCTGCGGGACCTCAAAGCACGTGCCAAACAGCAGCAACTCAAAGCAGACTTTGAAGCCTATCTCGATGGCTTTTCGGCGAACGTCCAGGAGATCCTGGCAAAATTCAAGTTCCGCAACCAGATCCCCACGCTTGTCGAGGCCGACATCCTCGGGAGCCTGATCGAAAAGTTTCTTGACTCTTCGATCAACCTGAGCAACAAAGCCGTCCTTGATTCCAACGGTGATATTCGGCTTCCCGCGCTGGATAACCACGGGATGGGAACCATATTTGAGGAACTGATCCGCCGCTTCAATGAGGAGAACAATGAAGAGGCTGGCGAGCACTTCACCCCGCGGGACGTAGTAAAGCTGATGGCCGATCTCATCTTCCGGCCGATCGCTGATCAGATTGAATCCGGTACTTACCTTGTTTATGACGGCGCCTGCGGAACTGGCGGCATGTTGACGGTCGCTGAAGAACGCCTCTTGGACCTGGCGCGCACACACGGCAAGGAAATCTCGACCCATCTGTATGGGCAGGAAATCAACCCCGAGACCTATGCCATCACCAAGGCAGACCTGTTACTCAAAGGTGAGGGCAACGAATCAGACAACATGAAATACGGGTCAACCCTCTCCGGGGATGAGTTTCCGGCATATGAGTTCGATTTCATGCTTTCCAACCCGCCGTACGGGAAAAGCTGGAAAACTGATCTTGAGCGGATGGGCGGCAAAGGTGACACACAGGGTCCCCGTTTTATTATTCAGCATGCCGACGACCCTGAATACAGCCTCATTACCCGTTCAAGTGACGGCCAGTTGATGTTCCTTGTGAACATGCTGAGCAAGATGAAGCAGCACACAAAGCTTGGCAGCCGTATCGCTGAGGTTCACAATGGCTCCTCGCTCTTCGCCGGCGACGCAGGCCAGGGAGAAAGCAATATCCGCCGTTGGATTCTTGAGAACGACTGGCTCGAAGCCATCGTTGCCCTCCCGCTGAATATGTTTTATAACACTGGCATCGCCACCTACATCTGGGTACTGAGCAACAAGAAGCCCGAGCACCGCAAGGGCAAAGTGCAGCTCATCGACGCTACGCAGTGGTTTAAGCCCCTTCGCAAGAACCTTGGGAAGAAAAACTGCGAGCTTTCCGAGGAAGACATCAAGCGGATCTGCGACACATTTCTCGCCTTCCAGGAAACCGAGCAATCCAAGCTCTTTCCGAACAAGGCCTTCGGATACGGAAGATCATTGTGGAGCGCCCTCTGCGGCTTCGCAGCCAGTTTACGCGAAAAGCGGTGGAATCCCTTCGATTCGCCAGCGGAGACGAAGAAATCCGTCGTCGTCTTCATGCGGAATTTGGCCAGGCCATCTACGATGACTTTCACCGGGTCAAGAAGGATATGGAAAACGCCCTCAAAGGAAACAATAGTGAGAACGGAGAAGAGGGCGAAGAGGAAGGCGCACAGAGCAAAGCGGCAATTCCAGAAAAACGCCGCAAGAAATTGCTCGACGCCAACACATGGCAACGCGACCTGCATATTTATGAGGCGGCTCGGAGCGTGTGGAAAGAACTCGGCGATGACCTCTATGAAGGTCACAACAAGTTCCGGGAGGACTTCGGCGGTGCTGTGGAACGGCTTGGTTTCAAACTGTCAGCTTCCAACCGTAAAGTGATTCTGAACGCGGTCAGTTGGCACGATGACCAAGCCCCACCTGTGATCGCCAAGGTTTACAAGGGGAGGAAAGCGGATGCTGATCCTCTCCACGGGCGTTTTGACGTCGAAATTGACGGGCAAGGCTGCGTTGTGGAGTACGAGCCGGACAGCGATCTGCGCGACACTGAGCAGGTGCCGTTGCTTGAGGACGGCGGGATTGAAGCATTCTTCCGGCGCGAGGTCCTGCCCTATGTGCCGGACGCCTGGATCGATGAGAAAGCTACAAAGATCGGGTATGAGATCTCGTTTACCCGTTACTTCTACAAGCCAAAGCCGTTGCGGTCGCTTGAAGAGATACGGTCCGACATTCTGGAGCTGGACAATGAGACCGAGGGGTTGCTCGGCGAAATTCTGGGAAGGAGCCACTGACTATGACAGTCCAACGATATTCCGTCACACCTCACCCTGTCCAGACCCTCCTCACCTGGGTGACGTCTGGGGAGGTCGCTATCCCCGAGATCCAGCGCCCATTTGTCTGGGACGCAACCAAAGTTCGCAACCTCCTGGACTCGCTCTACCAAGGCTATCCTATTGGCTATCTCATCGCTTGGCGAAACCCGACCGTGCGCCTAAAAGACGGCACGCCCTCATCCGGAAAGCGCATCCTGATCGACGGCCAGCAGCGCGTGACAGCCTTGATGGCCGCGCTCCTCGGCCAGGAGGTGTTAACCAAAGACTACGAGACTGTCCGAATCCGGATCGCCTTTCATCCCCAAGACGAGAAATTTGAGGTTTCTAACCCTGCCATCGTGAAGGATACCGCTTGGATCTCGGACGTTGCTGAACTCTTTTCACCAGATGCGAAGCTCCTGCAGATCACCAAGGCGTATAGTGTCGCCAACAGCACCGTGAACGAGGATACGATCTTCGGGACGCTGGAAAAGCTGCGCCAGATCGTTAACAACCACGTGGGTGTCATCGAATTGGCTGAAAACCTCGACATCGACACCGTGACCGAAATCTTTATCCGAGTGAACTCAGCCGGGGCAACGCTTAGTCAAGCCGACTTTGCCATGTCGAAGATCGCGGCCGATGAGAAGCATGGGGGAAATGTACTCCGAAAGGCGATCGATTACTTCTGCCATTTGGCCGTGGCCCCCGAGTTTGTCACACGCATCGAGAAAAACGACCGAGGCTTTGCATCCTCCGAGTTCTTCCCGAAGATGCGCTGGCTCGCAGATGTCAATGAGGACATCTACGACCCGTCGTATACAGACATGCTCCGCGTGGCATTCACCCCGCAATTCCGGCGGGGCAAGCTTCAGGATCTCGTCGCCCTCCTCTCGGGCCGCAATTTCCAAACCAAGCAATACGAGGACGCAATCGCCGAGGAGTCCTTCAATTGTCTCAAACAGGGCGTAATGGACTTCATCAACAAGACACACTTTGATCGAATCACGATGATCCTGCGGTCGGCCGGATTTGTCGCGAGCGACCTGGTCCGCGCGCAAAACGCCGTCAACTTTGCTTACATCCTCTACCTGCTGGGCCGTGCTCAAAAGATGCCAGCCGCCGACCTTGAGCGGTTGGTCAGGCGGTGGTACGTGATGTCGGTCATACGCGGCCGCTACTCAGGAAACCCTGAGACCACCTTCGATTTCGACATCCGCCAGATCGAGGCGCAAGGTCTCGAGCCTTACGCTGAGGCAGTCATTGCCGCTGAACTGCCCGACAGTTACTGGGCCACGCTTCTTCCACGAGAGATGGATACGTCGTCAGGGGCGAGCCCTTACTTTCTCATCTACCAGGCAGCCCAAGTGAAGCTTGGCGACCGCGGCTTTCTGTCCCGGGACATCACCGCGCGGGACCTTCTGCTTAACCACAGTGACGTGCATCATGTGTATCCCAAGAACCACCTAAAGAAGCAGGGGCTCGCCAGAACCCGATACAACCAGATCGCAAACTTCGTGCTCGCGCAAAGCGAAATCAACATCGCCATCGGCGATAAGGCACCTGAGGTGTACTTCAAGGAATTGGCTGCGCAGTGCAACGGGGGTAAGAAGAGGTATGGTGGCAACACCAATGAGAGCGAGATGCGCGCCAACCTCAAGATGAGTTGTTTGCCCGAGACACTTCTCGACGGCGAGATCCCAGCCTACGACGACTTCCTAGAGCAACGACGCAAACTGATGGCACAGAAGGTTAAGAAGTATTTCGAGAGCTTGTGAGATGACGAAGCTTAAACGCTACCCTGCATACAAGGATTCCGGTGTCCCCTGGCTGGGGGATATACCGAGGGACTGGGAATTACGGCGGTTAAGAAACATAGCCGAGATGCGGGTTAGCAACGTAGATAAACACACCAAAGACGGGGAGCATCCAGTCCGATTATGCAACTACATAGATGTTTACAAGCATGAGCGCATCACCAGCAAGATTGCATTTATGCGCGCCACTGCGATGGTAGAGGAAATCGACCGATTTCGGGTACATGTGGGCGATGTTCTGATCACAAAGGACTCAGAAACGTGGAATGATATAGGTGTCCCATCCCTCGTTGAACAGTAAGCGTCAAGCCAGGCGCATAGAGCGAAGGCCCGGTGGTGCTGACGGATTTGTTGAGACTTCAGCGCGGTGATTTGGGTGTCCAGGGGAAGTCTGAGGTATAGTGGTGACCATGAGATTTCATAAGGTCTGGGTACAGCAGTGTCAGGCAACGCGGAGGATCAAGCGGCGTTTTGGCGTGAAGGACGCGCTGGACTATCTTCTGGGAGAGAAGCTGGTGAACTTTGCCGAGGCAGCAGAACAACACCCGGAATTCGCGCGGGAGCTGCCGCGTTTTCAGGCCGCGGTCTGGAATGTTTTCAATCCCTACGAACTCGCCGGTTACCTCACCACGCTGCCTTGTTCAAGAAGAAGCCGACTGCGGCAACTTCTTTACATCAATAGTGCTTCGCGTTCCCGCTGATCGGCCTAAGTCAAGTCGGGCAACTCCTCACGGGGGATCAACAGGCGGAGGGAGCGGGCCTGTCCGGGTGTTCGTTCGATGAGGCCACGGGCTTCGAGCGTCAGGATCATCTGGTGCACGGCGGGTGGGGAGACCCGGAAGTATTGCTGCATTTCGGCTTCGGCGGGCGCCCGTCCGTGGATTTTGCTGTAGTAATAGATGAAAGCCAGATACTGGCCTTGCTTGTCGGTATAGGGTTTCTTCATTGTCCCGCCTCGATCCCGCGCGCTCCCCACGCCGCATGTCATGAACTGTTCC
>JAJXZM010000255.1 GCA_021780055.1 Acidobacteriota bacterium | reverse complement strand
GGCAATACTATCGTGACCACTACAAGCTGTCGCCGCTGGGCAGGTCGCAACGCTACTTTAACCCCGGCAACTGCTGGGTCAGCGCTCTCTGCTTTGAACCGCAGGTCGCCCTTGACGTTCTGGATTCCATGCTCAAACCTTTCGAGCAGAAGGACCTGCTGCGTGTCTTTTTGCGGACCAAAGCTGCTTCCGTCAAGATGAGCGGAAACCGCATCGAGTCTGTTCTTGCTTATCAATTCAGCACGGGAAAGTGGTTTCGGTTTCGTGCGAAGTACGTTTTGGATGCGACGGACCTTGGAGAACTGTTGCCGCTGGCCGGCGCCGAATATGTGACCGGTGCAGAACCGCGCAGCCTGACGGGCGAGCCAGACGCCCGGGAGGGAACTGGCGACCCGAGTGATGACCAGAGTTTCACCTACTCCTTTGTCCTGGGCATTTCGCCTCACAACGGGGATCTGCTTTCAAAGCCGAAGGGCTTTGAAGGGAACGTGAAAAGTCAGCCCTACACCCTGACGGTTGATTACGGACATGGGAACTTCCTGACTTACGGGGTGTTCACAAAAAAGCCGGGGACGCCTGGTTCCTTCTGGGCTTACCGGCGGCTGGTGGCGGCAGAAAATTTCGAGGGGCCGCACACGCCGCCCGAAGTCTCGCTGATCAACTGGCCCGGCAATGACTACTGCGGTCCTGACCTTCTTTCCACCGATCCACTTGCCCAGGCTGAGCAATTGCGACGGGCTAAAATTCTTGCCTTGGGCTTTGCCTACTGGATTCAGCATGATGTTCCTCGGGACGGGGCGGGGAAGGGTTATCCTCAGCTTCGCTTTCTGACTTCGGAACTGGGCTCAACCGACGGCCTTTCACTCTATCCCTACATTCGTGAATCGCGAAGGATTCGGGCTGTGGAGACGATTCGCGAGCAGGACATCTCCTCCGTGTACCAGAAGGGTCCCAGAAGCAAGTGGTTTCCGGATTCAGTGGGGATCGGGTTTTATCCCATCGACATCCATAGCTGCTCGAAGAAGGACTTTACTTCGGGAACTAAACCTTTCCAGTTGCCGCTGGGCGCGCTGGTCCCGGCAAAGATTCAGAATCTGATTGCCGCGTCCAAAGACATTGGCACCACCCACATCACCAACGGCGCTTACCGCCTGCATCCGATCGAGTGGGCCGTTGGCGAGGCGGCAGGCCGGCTTGCGGTGTTGGCGATAAAATCCGGCCAGACCCCGCAGGCCATATCAACTGATAAGACATTGACCTCAGTACTTCAACTTGATCTCGTCAATCAGGGTGCGCCTATTTACTGGTTCGACGACCTGAAGGTTAGCGATCCGGCATTCAGCGCCGCACAGTTCCTCGCCGCAAAGGGGATCTTTGGCGGCAATGACAGGAACCTCCACTTTTCGCCTTCTTCTCCGACGACACGAGGAGACGCATTGATAGCGCTGGCACGACTGCTGGGCATTGAGCGGCCTCCATCGACCAACATCTGGTCGACTCGGTTGAGCGGACTGGCGCTTCAAGAGCTGGTCGCGGATTGTTACTGGCCGCGTTCTGAAGCTGCACAGGCAGATCTGAACCACCTGCTTCTGCTTTCGGACCTGCAAGACGCGGCGAGTAAGATGCAGGTGGAGTTGCCATCAGAAACTCAGGCATCCGGGACAGTCAGTCATGCTGCCTTTGCAAAATGGTTGATGCGTGTGTATATGGCGCGGCACAAGTTTCCGGAGAAGTGACGGACATGGTTGCACGGTGCGGGAACGGTGATGCTGCCGCGTCTTGTCCTTTCCTTGGGACAAATTTGACGATGGTGTTACATTTGAACGCTGACTCAGCGTGGAGATAGCCCTGCAACCCGAGAGCTATTCGTTATCCTTATCGAGTGGAGATTCCAGGTATGAACAAACTAGATCGGCGCGATTTCCTTTGTGCAATGGGCGCAGGCGGCGCGTTGCTGGGCGCTTTTCCGAAAACAGCGGAGCCTTTGCCGGCACATGCCGCTATCAAGCCGATATCGGGAAGCTGGTTTGAATTTCAGCACCACGCCACCGTTGAAGGGGTCGATTGGAATCCGCAGTGTGCTGATTTCACTTGTGCACAGTGGGATGCCAAGGTGAAAGAGATCGCCGACGTGGGCATGGAATACCTGGTGCTGATGGCAACCGCTCTCTATTACCGCGCGTTTTTCCCAACCAGGATTTTCGCGCCCTGGCATTTGGCCTGTGCTGATCCGATGGAAGCCGTGTTGACTGCGGCGGACAAATACGGCGTCAAGTTCTTTATCGGGGGCGGTTTTTATGGTGATTGGGCCAGTCCAAAAATTGTGTCCGATCCCGTGGCAGCGCGGAAGCGCCTGCAGGCCATCGAACAACTGGCCCGGCTTTACGGCCATCACAAGAGTTTCTACGGTTGGTACTGGCCCAATGAGGCGTTTATTGACCGCTATTACTCCAACGAGTTCATCGATTACGTCAACACGTGCTCGCGGCTGGCACACAGGTTGACGCCGCAGGCGAAGATTCTGATTGCGCCTTACGGAACGCGCGTGGCTGTTCCCGATGACAAGTACGTGAAGCAACTGGAGTTGCTGGATGTCGACGTCATTGCCTATCAGGACGAGGTGGGTGTTCAGAAGTCAACGCCGGATGAGACCCCGAAGTTCTATGAAGGCTTGAGGAAGGCTCACGACCGGGCGGGCCGTGCGGCTATCTGGGCCGACGTCGAGATCTTCCGGTTTGAGGGCGCTGTGTACAAGAGCGCCCTGCTTCCGGCTCCTTTCTCTCGCGTGCTCCGGCAGCTTGAGGCCGTCTCGCCCTGGGTTGATAAGATTCTTGTCTATCAATACCAGGGCATGATGAACAAGCCGGGGTCGGCCGCTTTTTGTGGGTCTCCCGCATCCGCGAAACTCTACACTGCCTACACGGACTGGCTCCGCTCCCACAGGTGAGCCGGGAGCTATTAGAAGCATCAAGATAGCCAACTAATATAGGCTAGATATCGGCTATCCGCAGGGGGCCGGCTCGTGTTCAAGCAGAACGACCTATCACGGAAATTACAAACAGAGATCTCGGGGGATGAACATAATCGATATTGAGACAAGGTCGCGCCGCCGTCAAATTCTGAAAGCCCTCAGTGCGGTTCCGCTGGCGGCCTTCGTTCCGGCGCTTGCGGAGGCGCAGACCCGTCATCCACTTTATTTTGCCTGCGACGAGAACAACGACCTTTTTCGTGTGGCAATGGATTCAGGCATTCCATGTTCGCGATACGACCGCGCCGAAGAAGCTGTTGCGCATGCGCCGGAGGGGTCGGGTGTTCTGATTCTTGCTGAAGAGTATCCCCGGCAACCAACGGTGATCGGAAAGAATGTGTATGCGGACGCAGCGAAGAAACGGCTGCGTCTTTATGCGGAGTTTCCTGCTGCTATCCCCGGCATGAGCGTCGGTGCGCCTGAACATGTGGCATATGGGTTTTACCACAATATCCTCGACCGTGGGGTTGTGGCCTCGGAGGCTTTTGGGCCCGCCTTGAAGCAACTGCGGATTGTGGCCCTGCATAACTGCCTTTACGTTCCTATCGAATCCGCATCAGCCGAACTGGTGCTGGCGCGGGTTGCAGGATTTGATACCGCTGTATACGGACTGCCGGACAAGGGCGTTCATCCCATTCTCTTTAGGCATCCGACCAGGGAAATACTTGTCGCCACCACAAAACTCAGCGAGTTTATCGAAGGGCGGTATGCTCCTTCTGAAGCCTGGCCCTATATCTGGCGAGGGGTGTTTGAATGGCTTTTGCCCCATCAAGAATTTGCTTTGCTCCATTGGACGCCGGTTGTGCATCCTGCGTTGGGGAAGGACCAACCCTTGCCTCAAGGCGTCGAACTGGACGCTTTTCGAAGAGGGGTAGCGTGGTTTTCTAACGCGAAATTGTTTGTTGCTCCGTCGTGGAAGAAGGTGATTTATGAATCCCCCGCCACGAGAGGCTCACTTCTCGGCCCTTCACCTTCCTGGCCATTAGGCGACGGCAGCGAAGGAGTTCTGGAAGGCTTTTCGAGCACCATCGAATGGAACGGGAAGCAGCCTGTAGGCTGGAACCTCCGCAACGACTGCATTGGTGAAGTTTCAATGAGTATGGCTTTTTCAGGCGTAATAGAAAGAAGGCCTGAGAACAGCAATATCTCTGCAAATCTGAACGACTTTATCTACTTCAACTCGATACTTGCATCGGGGCCTCGGGGCGATCCGCAGAGCCCGTCCTTTGGTTTGGTAGGTTGGACGCTGCCACAGGCGCCCGGGACTTACTACGGCGACGACAATGCGAGAAGCATGCTGGGTACAATGGCTGCAGCAGGGTTGTTGCGATCAGACCGCTGGGATGAGAAAGTTTTGCGCTGCCTGTTGGCTAATCTGCGGACGACCGGGGTGCTGGGATTCCGCCACAACAATCTGACGGAGAATGACCTCCAGAAATACGGTTGGCGCCATTTCTACAACGAAAAGTTCGTGAACTACCATCCGCACTTTGAGGCTTACCTGTGGGCATGTTTCCTGCGAGCCTACGAGAAGACGCATTACGCTCCCTTCCTGGAGCGGACCCGAACGGCCATTCGCATGACCATGGCCGCTTATCCGGACCAGTGGCGCTGGACCAACGGCCTGCAACAGGAGCGCGCCCGCATGCTGCTGCCGCTGGCCTGGCTGATTCGGATCGAGGACAATGCTGAACATCGCGGCTGGTTGAAGCGCATTGCCCGCGACCTGGTCTCATTCCAGGACGAGCCCGGTGCTATCCGGGAAGAAGTCGGCTCTGCGGGTAAAGGGCAATATGGCCCACCGAAATCGAACGACAAGTACGGAACCTCGGAAGCTCCCTTACTGCAGGAGAATGGCGATCCAGTAAGCGACCTTCTTTATACGACGAACTTCGCCTTTCTTGGCCTGCACGAGGCTGCTGCTGCCACTCACGATCCCGTCTATATCCGGGCGGAGAACAAGCTGGCAGAATTTCTGTGCCGGATTCAGGTGCGGTCGAAAAAGCATCCTGAACTGTCCGGTGGATGGTTCCGCGCGTTCGATTTCGGACGCTGGGACTACTGGGCCAGCGGATCGGACTGGGGCTGGGGGCCGTGGTCAATCGAGACCGGCTGGACGCAATCCTGGATTACGTCGGTACTGGGGATGCGCAACCTCCGTACTTCATTGTGGGACCTGACCGGCCGCAGCAAACTGGGTGCGGATATCAAACAACTCTTGCCTGTCATGTTTGGTCGCTGACCTGAACGCATACGTATTTATGAGGGACTTATGAACGCAACACCGTCCGCGCTGACATTGGGTCTAACGCTCGCAGTCCTTTCCGGACTAATGAACGGGACCTTTACGCTGCCCATGCGATATCTGGGACGATGGTCGTGGGAGAACGTCTGGGCGCTCTTTATTCTGATTGCCTGTATCTTGATGCCTGTAATCGTTGCGGAGACAACGGTTTCAAATTTGGGCGAAGTGCTTCAGCAGGCTCCAACGCGTGCCATAGTGATGGCCGTCATATGTGGTTTCGCCTGGGGGTTCGGTGCCCTTATGTTTGGCCAGAGTGTCAGCGCCATCGGCATTTCACTCGCCAACACCTTTGTTTTGGCCATAAGTTCCTCACTCGGTTCGTTCCTGCCGATTCTGGTGCTCGACCCGAGCAAGCTATTTGAGAAGCAGGGTGAGGCGATTATGGTGGGAACTGGGATTGCAATTGTCGGCATTGCCTTTTGCGGCTACGCGGGAAAACTGAAAGAACGCAGCCAGGTGAACGAAGACGTGCGCCAGGAAATGGTGGGCGAAGCGCGGCCGTTCTGGTTTGGCCTGTTGCTCTGTGCCGGTGCGGGTGTGCTTTCGGCGGTTTTCAACATTGGCTATAGTTCCGCCCAGGGCATTGTCCAATCCGCGATCCGGCTGGGCGATAGTGCCTTTGCAGGCTCCAACATTGTCTGGTTGCTGATGCTGACGGGCGGGGCAATTGCGAACCTCGGATTTTGTGCGTACCTGTTCAGAAAGAACCGGAGCTGGGCAAAATATACGCAGCCCAAATCTATGTCGCTTTACGGCCTGACCCTTCTGATGGGGTTGCTCTGGGGTGGGAGCATTTTC
>JAJXZM010000090.1 GCA_021780055.1 Acidobacteriota bacterium | reverse complement strand
GTTGTTGGGTTAGCTGTTCCAGGTCAATTGCTATTAATGCCAATCGTTGGCTGAAATCGTCGTGGAGTTCACGCGCCACACGCCGGCGCTCCTCTTCCTGGACCATCAGCATCCGCACACCCATTTCCCGTAGGTTTTTCTCCACTTTTTTTCGTTCGGTCACATCTTCACACACCTGTAACATGCAGGGGACACCCCCGAATTCGATCCTTTGTGTTGACAAGAGCGCAATACGGAGATCACCCGCCTTGGTTCGGTATTGAATTTCCTGATCCCGTAGGCTCGCCTGAGCCGCCGTCGGTACACTGATCAATTCCATGCTATCAGGGTTAACATAGACTCCAAGTTCCCTGGGGGCATGACCGATGATTTCGTCAACGCGATATCCAGTATTCTGTTCGAACGCTTTGTTCGCGTCGATGTACCGCCCTGTGGCTAGAGAGAGAATTGTCATCGCCACGGGGCTGCTGCGAAAAGCCATGGAGAACTTTTCCTCTGATTTACGCAGTTCTTGTATGAACTGTTTGCGGTCCATTGCCGTGGCCACAGCATCTCCAACCATCTGCATACAGGCGACATCGTTGTCCGACCAAGCCACAGGCCGTGCATGCGAGTGCAACCCTATACAGCCAAAAATTCCAGCCTTGGCCCTCATGGGCACGGTAAGGGCCGACTGGTGCCCCTCATTCTCCATAAACTGTCGCTCTTCGACCGCATCCTCAGGGTAGTCGTCACGCGAGGTAATCCTGACGATCCCACCATTAAGTAGCAGCCACTCGTTTCGCGGCAGCGTCCCCATCGGCACGGATTGATAATTCTGTATTTTGGGTATCACATGTGGTCCGCACCACTCGTAGGTGGCACGCCAACTGGTCCTGTCTGTGGCAAACTCGATTACAAAAGCGTGATCCGCCCCAATGAATTCCGCAGTTTCCCGCAAGGCTTCCTCCACGCTTGCATCAACTTCCCCCGGCGCAGTGGTAGCGAAACGGTGGAGGAGTGTATTCATCAATCTGCTGAATGCCACCTCTTGTGTAAGAGCCTTTTCTACCTGCTTTCGATCGGAAATATCTCTCTGTACAAGCCACACCCTGGTAAGGGACCCCTGTTCGACGATGCCCGTCACCCGATTGTCGAACCAACGCAAGCTGGCCGCCGAATCCCCCGCGCGCGTCACATGGTCAAGGAGCCTGTATCCCGAGCGGACAAACGCGTGCAGGAACTCCTTGTACTGTGACGAGAGAGGGGCAAGCAGGTCCGCCAGTTTGTTCCCAATAAGGAACTGTGGGAACGCAATGCCGTACGTTCGAGTAAAGGCGTCATTGCACTCCGCCAGATGCGCGTGTTGCAGCAAATATTCAGCCTGGTCACCCTCGGATAGCAATAGGGGCATCGGCCGATCCATCTCAAATCGGGCAATGCCCTCAGAGCTGTGCGCCAGGAAAGCAAGGTAGCGGGCTTCACTCTTGCGCAGGCTGGCCTCAGCCAGCTTGCGTTTCCTCCGCTGGATGAGCAGAAGTATGATGAGTATCGTCTCCGCAGCGATCAGTAAAGCTACTTCGATGATGAGCCGTTTGTTGAGCGTCCAAAAGGTGGGTTGCCTGAAAAGGACAATGCTACCGGGAGGCAACCGTTGCTCACTGAGGTGCCAACGCTGCAGTTGGCGCCAATCGAACATATAGCTGGCATTGTCTTCAGACAGGACTGGTATCTTGTCAGGGCTCTCCCCGCGCAATACTTCCAGTCCCATTTCCGCTGCTGCCTTACCTGCCGCCCTGAAAGAAACGAGGTCGCCACCAACCATGCCAGAGCCGAGGTAATTCTCGAAAACACTGTACGTGGGGGCACTTGAAGATTGCGCAATACGAACAAGGACTTCTTTGGGCAGAAAATATTCTCCGACCCCATCTCGCCACATCATCATGTATAGGACGATCGTATGTTCGGGCAGATGTGCGAGTCTTTTCGACAATTCATTCATAGGCAGGTCAGTTAGGTAAGTAAGCTCGAGCTTCCCTTCATATAGCCGGAGATCATTCTGGACCTCCTTCATCCAATCCCTTTCGTACGGAAGAGTTCCTCCGACAACGACCACTCGCCGGGTGTCCGGCTGAAGTCGCAGGGCTGCATCGAGGGTCTTACCGATCTTCGTCGTCTCTACGATGCCCGTCACATTTGCCGGCAGGGGAAGGCGCACGATCCAACGGCGGTCCACAGTGCAAAAAACAATGGGGGTACCTGGGAAGAGTTTTTTGCCATAGCTGAGAATGAAATTGATGGCAGGGAGGCTTATCGGGATGATCAGGTCGATCTTTTCGTTGGAATACTTTGTGCGCAGGAAGGTCTGAAGTTCTTTCTCATGCCGAGGCGATGGGAACCGTACCAAGTCGAGGAACTCAGTGTAAAACTTGATAGGTTCAGGCCGGCCGGCCTTCAGCGTGGCTCGCAAGGATTCATCGAAATCTGAGAACAGTCCGACTTCATTTTCGAATGAGTAAAGTATGAGCACGCGCTTCTGCTGCAGGGGTTCAGTAGATGCAGAGACGTCCGGCAACAGAACTCCGCAAAAGAGCGCCAATAGTAGCCCACACAACACTTCCGCTGTCCTTGAACAGCCGAAGCCGATATTGCCCCTCACCTTCATTGGGCATCTCCGACTACTAATGTCCCGGCACGATTGTGGGCCAGGCACACCTCAGAAGATTTGGCAGGCATCCTCCGGTCGGTATAGAGACCACTTGGGAATCAAAGCTGTCCACCCCGGGTTAGAGTCTTCTCGGACCGTCTGAGAAATTGTGACCTTCGGTCCTTCGAATGAATTTATTTTGAATTCTGAACACAATAATACTATATTTTCGGCCATTTTCGGTGACCTGCGTCACTCCAGCCCCATCGGGGCCTGACTGTTTCCCCCCTCCCCCCAATACCCTGCCATTCCCCTCCTCGCGATTGAATCCGGCATAGACGGAGCTTCCTTGCGGGTGCCGGAAGCTCCATTGCACGTACAGAACCAAGATGCCATTGTTAGATTAGACTCCAGGAGAGGATCCTTGGGCAGTAGTGGATAGGTGACTGAAACCGCTATTCATCCGGTAGATTTTTCGATGGCTGCCAGGTATCCGCCCCTCCTCCCAAGCGATGGCATACACATGTTGCCTCTTGATGCAATTTGCCCACGGCCAGTCTGCTCCGTATCTGTCCAGCGCATAAGAAAAATTCGCGCACATCATGCCCTTCTTCGGCCTAAAAACTCATCGGTTATATGATTGCCGCGTCGTGATCGTTATCTTGCTTTTCACTCCGGCAGGTATTGTGGTGGGGTACACGCGCACGCCTTGAGGGTGAAAACGGTCCTTCTCGCGCTGTGCAAATCGTCCTCCTGGAATCAAGAAGAGATCGCCTTTGTTCGGATGGCACGGACTCATTGCTCCGGGTTGCGAATGAAGATCAGATGCCTATTCAATTCGTGAGGAAGTAGAAGCTATCCGCGTGAGGTCCATCGCCAAAAGCTGATTTACTTCTGACCAGGATGAATCCGGATCAAACTCTGTCATTTCGCTCGCGCGCTTGACCGTTTGTCGGCCAAGGTTCTTCTGATAAACGGTCCCGTCCTGGTTTACAATGAAAGTCCTTACACCAGTGAAATGATACCTTGCCGGGTATGCCACCATGGCGAACCCATCAGTCATGCTGTCGAAAAGCATGCAGGACTTACCACCGACGACGTGCCTTGTCACGCCCTTGATGTAGTTTTTTTCACCGCCGCGGGCGCCTTTCCCTTGCGCAGTGAGGATTCGAAAGTAATAACCATGAAATGGCTTGCCTGTGCTCCAGTTGGGGCCGGGAACTTCCTGACCTGCGAGTGCCGGTTGCGCAGCGAAGGGGCTTTCTTTGCCGCTTGCATCGTCCTCCCAATACAGGCCGTTATGCTTTCCGGGATCGCTTCTAAACTTCCGAGCATAGACCCCTGGCTCATGGGTCAAACCACCGCCTTGGCTGGCATATGCATTCTGAGCATTAACATAGAGCTGGCAAATTTTGATTGCGGAACGCTCATTACTGGCAATACGCCGCAGAATGAAATCCTTCCTGCGCGTCACCGTTTCGAAGTGCCAGGACTCATTGTTCCTTAAAATAGCGGCGGGGAGAGGCCAGCGTTCCGCGCCGACTTGAAGAATTTGCCGGCCTTCTGCTCCGGGTATGATTTCATGGGCCTGCTCGAAAGCATGTGAGAACATCTCCAGAGCCGTTTGATCGGCAAACCCGTCACCAGAGTAAATCAACTCTCTGCCAAGAGGCCCGAGGATCGCCAACAGGCAGTCGTCGTCTCTTACGGCACAGGCTTTGGCTAGAGCCATTGCGGCCTCATCGGCGGACACGAAATTTTTCGGATATGTAGTCTGCTGAGATGAATGAAGACAGCAAATCGAACCCCACCCCCCGTGTCCCGGCTCTCGAGATCCAGTTGTCGCACACACAACCGTTCTCAAACACTCAGATCTTCTGCCTAAAGGCTGATGGTTCGAACATCGCATTGATGCAGCACGCCGATAGCCGGGTTCATGAAGAACGATTTTCAAAACGCTTCAAATTGCTCCTCTTAAAATGGAGCCGCCGGGAGGAATCAGGGGCGAACTGAACCTCTCGCCAAGCTTAAAGCCTAACCGGATGGCCGGCCAGCGCAACCTGTCAAAACTGGCAGGGTCCCGCCAGCGAGCAGAAGGTGAGAAATTTCGATAAAACCCGGCCGCAACCGCGATAGGCCATTGTATCCGCACTCATCATGCGTTCCCGCTACAAGGCTGTTAAAGCTGGTAGTTTTGCCAGTTTCCATAGCAGCAAGGGTTCTATAGCCTTCTGTCAGTAATCAACTTGGCAGACCGGACGCACCTTTCCAAACGAGGAATGTGGAGAGTGTTTCTGTTGCCCGTCGCCAGATGAAACGTGGGAATGAGGAGCAAACCAATGGGAAAAAGAATTCTTTGGCCGGCGTTCATTGGACTTACGGCCGCCTTAACGCTGAGCATAGTCGGCCCTGCTTTTGGGCAGACACAAAAGATCAAGGGAATAATAACTGGCCGGGACGGACCGAATGTGATTATCAAGGCCGAAGGTGCTTCCGGAAACATGACCATGACGGTGACCTTGAACGACTCCACGAGCGTCCGTGTTATCAAGGGCAAGCTCGGGTTGAGGCGGTCTGACATGGGGTTCACCGCGTTGATACCAGGCCTCCGAGTGGAGGTTGACGCTTTTGATGGTGGAGATGGCCATTTAATTGCCAAAACCATCAGATTCAGAGCGAGTGACTTGAAGACAGCCAACATGATCCAGGCTGGCCTAACACCCACCCAGCAGGAACTCGCCGAGGCGCGGAAGGATATCGAAACAAACCAGCAAAATATCCGGGCTAGCCAGGAGGAAATTAAAGCCCACGAAGAGGCAATCGCAAAAACTCAAGCTGAGCAGGAAGCTCTCGAGAAACGGTTTGGCCAACTGGCCGAGTACGACGTGAAGGGTACAGCAACCGTATATTTTGCCGTCAACAACGCCACAGTCGACGAAAAGAGCAAGCAAGACCTGAGGGCGCTGGCTGATCAGGCAAAACAAATCAAGACGTATTTGATCCAGGTGGCGGGCTACACGGATTCATCCGGCAATGCTGAATACAACCAGCGACTGAGCGATCGCCGCGCTGCTGCCGTCACGGCTTATCTGCAACAGTCGTGCGGGGTACCGCTATTCCGCGTACTGGCGCCTGCAGCCATGGGCATGTCGGATCCTGCCGCTTCCAATGAAACGCAGCAGGGGAAAGCCGCAAACCGCCGTGTCGAGGTGAAGATTATTGTTAATCGCGGTACGGCTGGCCAGTAGACGGAAGCTCGGGGTTGGTTTAGCTAAGACTTTCATGGCGATGTGTCAATTAGGGTCTTTGGCCCGCGAAAACTCATGAAAAACATCGGAATCCGAACCTCGGAAACTGGCAAACATAAATCCATTGTTTTCAGCACTGCCTATCACGTGGCCAAATGTTTTTCGATTCTGTTGTCCGGAAAACGTGACATAGAGTTTGCAAAGAATTTGGACACCTTGAAGTAGTTTAAGGGCTTGCTGCCGGCTTTCCCGGTAGGGT
>JAJXZM010000297.1 GCA_021780055.1 Acidobacteriota bacterium | reverse complement strand
ACCTGATCCACGCGATTGATCCCGGCCCGCAATCGCCGGAAATTGTCCGGATGATTGTAGAAATTCCGAAGAACTCATCCAATAAGTACGAGTACGACAAGACGCTCGGAGTATTTCGGCTGGACCGCACGCTTTATTCCCCGATGCACTATCCGGGTGATTACGGATTCATTCCCGGGACGCTGGCGGAGGACAAAGATCCGCTCGACGTGCTTGTCTCAGCGGACGTGGCAACTTTTACGGGATGCATGCTGGAAGTGCGTCCCGTGGGATTGCTGGCGATGGTGGATGACCAGGGGCCGGACACTAAGATCCTCTCGGTTCCCGACCGCAATCCCCGCTATGACCAGATTCACACGATCGACCAGATTTTCCCCCACATCCTCACGGAGATCGAACACTTCTTTACCATCTACAAAGAACTCGAGGGAAAAAAAACCCGCATCGAAGGGTGGCAGGGTCCCCGGGAAGCCCGCCAGGCGATTATGGAAAGCCGCAAGCGTTACCTTGACGCAGAGGATCATGCCGAGCAGGAACAACCCGCTACAAGTTCTTCCTGATCGCGCATCAGTTCTGCTAAGAATCTTTTCAAGATGTTAGTTCTTTGGCCTGCGCTCTACGGGAAAGGCGGAAGTGCAGTTACAGGCTGCACTTCGTCAGCGCAGGATCAAACAAGGCTGGCGCGGCTTCGCGCGGCCACAAGATTTGAATGGAAAGTTCCTAGTCTTTCCAGCATCTTCACAGCAAAGTTGAGATTGCGGCGATTAATATGCTCGATGTTGATTCCCAGCGGCGGCGGGTCCGGCGGCAGATTGTCAAAAACGTCCATCAGGATTCTCTGCGCAAGATTCAGGCAACGCTCAAAAGCCTCTCCGGCATGGTGGGAGGTGGTCTCACCGGGCGGCCTGCTGATCAGAAAGCGGTCGAGATCGGCTGGGACGTCGGCACCCAGCCAACGCAGAAACTCAATATCGCGGTGATGGGTGACCGGGGCAAAACTTAGAAAGATCCTAGCTTCCAGCCCATTCAGGCGCTGAATCAGCCAAACGATGTCATTCGAGTCAAACAGCACCTGGGTGGTGAAGAAAGAAAGCCCCTCCGCTGCCTTGCGCCGGATGCGATCCACTTCATGGTCGCGGCTGGGGATGCTGATGCCTCCCATCGTCGCGTCCAGCCCGGCGGCCCGCACCTGGCGCGCCGTTTCAATAATACTCGGCCCGGGGTACTTGATCTCGCTCGATTCGCCACCCACCAGAATAAAGTTGCTGATGCCAAACTTGTCTTGCGTTTCCTCGATCCACTTTGCCTGGTCGGCCTGATAAACTACGCAGCGGTTGACAACCACGTCCAGGTTAAATTCCTGCCGGATCTTCGCACCTAGAATCCGAGGCTCAATTCGTTCGACAAACTTGAAGGTCCTGTCTCCTCCGCGAGCCTCGTCATGAATCTCGGGCAGGTTGATGGCGTCAACCAGGCCCTTAATTTTAGCGATTTCCGCCATCGCGGAGTGTAGCGATTCCGGCTTGCCCACAGGGGGCGGCACCATCTCAAAGAAACTGACCGGGATGTGCGGGTTCTGGATTTTGGCCTTGAGGTCCATCAGAAATCCACTCGGGCTGCCTGCAACTTTCCTGATCTGTCTGCATAGCCCCTATTGGAACAACGCGATAGAAACATCATAACATTCTCTGCTTAAGGGCGGGCGCAACGGCGGCAAGGGTGCCCGTCAGATGTTTAGCGAGGCGACTGCAGGAATTCAACGATGGTTTGAAAATCTTCCCGAAGGATCTTTTCTTCCCTCGGATTACGAAGCACGTAGGCCGGGTGAAATGTGGGCAGGGCTTTGGTGCCCTGAAAATCATAAAGCTGCCCGCGAATCTTGGTGATGCCCTCCTTCACTCCGAGGAGCGTCTTGACGGCCGGAGCGCCCAGGCAGCACACCAACCGGGGCTTGATGGTGCGAATCTGCCGCATCAAGAACGGCGAACACATCTCGATCTCGTCCGGCAAAGGCGTTCGGTTGTTTGGCGGGCGGCACTTCACCACGTTGCAGATGTAAACGTCTTCGCGCTTCATTCCGGCCAGCTCGATCATGCGGTTCAGCAGCCGGCCCGCGCGGCCCACAAAAGGAAGTCCCTGCTCGTCTTCGTCGGCGCCCGGCCCTTCGCCAACAAAAACCAGCTCAGCGTGCGGATTGCCCTGGCCAAAGACGATGGTGTGGCGGCCCGCAGCCAACCTGCAGCGATGGCAATCGCCCAGGTCTTCGCGGATCTGCTCCAGGGTTTCATTTTGCCGCGCGGTTGTCCCCGATGGAGACTCAAACAAACTCATAGATTGAACTGCGGGGCCCGCTGAGGCAACCAGTTGAGGCGCTGCGGCAGGCATGTACTGTGGAAGTGGGCGTTTGCCAAATGCAACCGATGGCTGGCCAGGTGCAGGAGCAGTTTCCTTTGGTTCAGGAATCCGATTTGGGGCTGGAATTGCGGTTACGGGCTGCACAGGAGCCGCCGCAACCCTGGCTGCTTCAGAACGCCGGACGTAAAACTCATCGATGCCCAGGTCCTGGTAGAACTCGAGCATGTCAGCCACTTTTCTGCGTTGTTTTTCGTCCATTGCCCCAAACCCGGTTGCAAACTGCGCTACTTGCTGCCTGCCGCCACCCGCTTTGATCGCAGCGCGAGCGCTTCATCCAGAACCGCGTTTGCCACGTCCAGCTTGCTCATTTTTTCGAACGGCTTCACCTGCCCGTCGGGAAAAACGAGCGTGACAATGTTGGTGTCAGAATCAAATCCGGCGCCCTCCTGCGTCACGTCGTTGGCCACAATCATGTCCAGGCCTTTCGCGCGCGCTTTCGCCGCCGCGTTCTCCAGCAGGTGGTTCGTTTCCGCTGCAAATCCCACAATGAGGTGTTGCGGTTTCCGGCGGCGCGAAATCTCAGCAAGGATATCCGGCGTGGGCCGAAGTTCCAAACGGAGTCCGCTCTCGCTCTTCTTGATCTTTTCCGCCTCCACCCTGGCGGGGGCAAAATCCACAACAGCGGCAGCCATCAGGACCACCGTCGCCCGGTCGAGACCGCGGAGCAATGCTTCCCGCATCTCCGCTGTGGTCCTCACATTTTCCACCGTGATACCGGCAGGCGCCGCCAGCCGCGTGGGTCCGCTGACCAGGGTAACCATTGCGCCGCGCCGCTGAGCTGCCTCCGCCAGCGCGTAGCCCATCTTGCCGGAAGAACGGTTGCTGATATATCGAACGGGGTCGAGCGGCTCTTCTGTAGGCCCCGCGCTCACCAGGATCGTTTCGTCCCCCAGATCGTCCCGTAAGTGCAGGGTTTCAAAGACGGCCTGGGCAATTGACTCAACCGAGGCCAGGCGTCCAGAACCAGTCATGCCGCAAGCGAGATAACCCTCATCCGGGTCGAGAACTCGAACGCCCCGGGCGCGCAATGTTTCCAGGTTCTGCTGCGTGGCCGCGTTTTCCAACATGTTGACGTTCATCGCGGGAGCGACGATGATCGGCGCCTTTGTAGCCAGGCACAGGGTGGTGAGGAAATCATCTGCAACGCCGTGGGCCATTTTGGCAATGACGTTTGCGGTTGCCGGCGCGATAACCAGGGCGTCGATCGACTGCGCCACGGCAATGTGTTCGATGGCGCTCTCGACGTTCGGCTCTTCGCCGCCTTCGCCGAACATTCCCGTGATGACCTTATGGCCGGAGAGGGACGCAAAGGTAAGGGGCGTCACAAAATTGCGCGCGGCGGCGGTCATCACCACCTGAACGTCGAGCCCGCGGTCCTGAAGGGTGCGAAGCAGTTCCGCAGCCTTGTAGGCGGCAATGCCTCCCGTAACTCCCAGCGCAACGCGCATCACGCCATCCTCGCCCGGGAGTTGGAGTACGATCCGTCCCGCCCCGATTCGATTTGAGAGCCTGATGTCATCGGAATAGGTCCCGTCTCAGGAAATCTCGCCCTCACGGCCTGTGTACGCTGATCGCGTACCCCAGCCGAAAAGCTTTATCAGTTCCCGCCTTCGGGTTTGGCCTCAATGACTTCAAACGGGATCAGGCCTGCAGAGACCTCCTGCTGAGCAATCTTGGTGGCCTTTTTGGTCTGCGTCTGGACCAGCGGCCTGACGCCCGACTGAAGCTGGCGCGCTCGCTTGGCCGAAATCAGAATGTAGCGAAACTTGCTGTCAATGTTGTTGGGTAACTCCATCTATCCTCCAATAAAGGTTCCTATAATACCTTCGATGCGCCGTTCCTGGCACTGGCGGCGCAAGCGTGATGCAAGCACAATGTTGCAGAGAGCCTCGGCTGCGACAGAAAGGCGGTCATTTACAATCAGGTAATCATACTCCTTCCAATGTGCCACTTCCTTGCGCGACATTGCAAGCCGTTCAGCGATGACCTCGGGAGCATCTTCATGCCGGTGCCGAAGCCGTTTTTCAAGGACCGCAAAGGAGGGCGGCAGCACAAAAATGCTCACTGTCTCCGGAATCCGCCGCCGCAGCTTCCTGTGTCCCTGAACGTCGATGTCGAGCAGGATATCCTGCCCGGCTTCCTGGGCTTCGCGAAGCTTACACCATGATGTGCCGTAATAGTGGCCGTGTACGCGCGCCCATTCTACAAACTCCCCCTGCGCCTTACGCCGTTTGAACTCCTCCGCCGATACAAAAAAGTATTCGCGGCCGTTCTTCTCGCCGGCGCGCGGGGGACGCGTGGTGTAAGAAACCGAAAAAGCCAGCCCGCGCACAGAGGCGCGCAGTTTCTGAATCAGCGTGGTCTTGCCCGCTCCGGAAGGAGCAGAAATCACGAAGACGCTGCCCAGTCTTTTCGGCAGCTCGTTAGTTCCCGGTACGCTCACTCGATGTTTTGCACCTGCTCGCGTAGTTTTTCGATCTCAGATTTCATTTCAATCGCCTGGCGTCCGACCTCGACGCCGATCTGGGGGACGTCCGAGGTTTTTGACAGCAGCGTATTGGCTTCCCGGTTCAGTTCCTGAAGCAGGAAATCGAGTTTTTTGCCCACTTCCTGACTTTCGGCAAGGAGCTGATGCGCCTGGACCAGGTGGCTCTGAAACCGCGTTAATTCCTCTGTAATGTCTGACCGCGAAGCCAGGTAGGCGACTTCCTGGGCAAGTCGCGCGGCATCCACATGGACCGCTCCTAACAGTTCGTGCAATCGGTTTTCCAGCCGCTGCTGCGCATACTCTGGGATGCGGCGGGCCTGTTTGGCGATTCCCTTGCGCAGTGTCTCCAGATTGTTCAGTCGTTCAAGGATGTCTTTCTCCAGGGCCGCGCCTTCACGGTCGCGCATGGTGTTGAGCGTTTCAAGCACGCCCTCCATTGCCGGCTCCAGTATCTTTCGAATCCCGGCCAGTTCCTTCTCCGAAAGCTCACTTTCGTTCGAAAGCACCCCCTGAATTTTCAAGAGCTGTACGACGTCCATCTCGCCGGCGAAACCCAGTTCATCTCGCACTTCCCGGCACGCCGCGACATAGGACTTCAGCAGTTCACGGTTCACTTTGAATCCCTGGGCCCCGGTCCTTTCCAGATTAACGGCGACTTCCACGTGGCCGCGAGCGACGTGCTGTTTTACGATCCGGCGCAACGCTGGCTCCAGCGGAACGAGTTCCGACGGCAATCGGAACTGCAAATCAAGAAACCGGTGGTTGACCGATTTCACGGCGATGTTAAGGGCAAAACCACCCTCTTCCCGCCGCGCCTTGCTGTAGCCTGTCATGCTTCGAACCATTTTAGCTTTTGCCACCGTTCCCGCTGGCACACGCCCCGGCCTTGCCCGCAGGCCGGCTTTGTGCTGTGATTTTACGCTTCGGCATCCACAAACTGGAGTTCATGCAATCGCTGGTAAATTCCGCCGCGAGTCACCAGATCCTCATGCGTGCCCACCTCGGAAATAGTCCCTCGGTCCAGCACCACAATGCGGTCCGCGCGCCGGACCGTGCTGAGCCGATGCGCGATCACCAGGACCGTCCGGCCCGCCATCAGGTTTCCCAGGGCCTTTTGTACCAGCGCTTCGGATTCCGTATCGAGTTCCGACGTCGCTTCGTCCAGAATCAGGATCGGAGGATTCTTCAGCAACGCTCGGGCAATCGCCAACCGCTGCCGCTGGCCGCCGGAAAGGCGCTGTCCTCGCTCGC
>JAJXZM010000183.1 GCA_021780055.1 Acidobacteriota bacterium | reverse complement strand
TATAGCCTTTGCTGCCTTCGTGTTTTGTCAGCCGCCACTCCACATGAAACAGAAAGTTGTCAAGCTTACGGCCGTAACGGAGCCACTCATGCCCGCCATCGCCGGCGCAAATCACTGTATGATCGGCGGCCTCCACGCTCCACTGTGAATGCTGGGCTAAAGGGCGATTGGGCGGAATGGCAATGCGCATCCAGTTGCGAAAGGACGAATCGGGCATGATATTAATCCACCCTGACGTCTCAGGCGCTGCCTGCATCTTACCGTGTGGGACTACTGCCACGCAGATCAGAAGAAGGAGAAGTATCAGGCCAGTTGAGACTGCTATATTTTTCATCATTTTTCCTGATCCCTTCTTTGTTGGGATTCGCTGAAGCGCAGGCCCGGGCAGGAGGAATCCGCGCCGTTTTGCGGCCTTGTTCGCTCATGGCATTAGCGCCACTGGAAACGTTTGGAGTAAGATAGCAAATTGTTGAAAAACGAGAGGGCGCCGTGCTGTCGGGCACGGGTTTTTCAGCAATCTGACAAGCCATCATAATACATATGAGGAGACGGATATGATACGGAATCTTGTGAAGTCAAAGTCCTGGCTGTTGGGAGCGGCGGTCCTGCTGGCGGCGCTGGTTGCGGCCGGTTGTGAAACGACGTTTCCTGAGAAAAGTGGACAGATGCCCAACGAGAATACCTCCCATCATGTCAAGGGGTACCAGATGGGCAACTCGAATTCAGATGCCATCCGCCCTGTGATGCCGCGGCTCAAATTGCAGTAGAGGGTGCGGCAAACTGCAAGCATCAGGGACCGAGAAGTTCCGGCTAGGCATCCGGCACGGGAAGAGCGTCCAACTGGGATGAACTGACCTTAGGTTGTTCATTGCTGTCCGTAGCGGGCATACTGCTATTTGTTCCTTTTTGAATCAGTCCGACGGCCGCGTGGCTGAGCTTGAGGCGCAACTGATATCGCTCCACTGCCGTTGCGATGTAATGGACGGTGACTTCCACCCCATCCACGACCGTCCTCAGATTGGTGCTCGGCATGGCGGAGAAGGTTTTGACAGTGTAACCTCGCGTGGTCCGTTGCCATTCCTGTTCGGCCTTCCTGGCGTTGTTTGCGGTTTCCTCTTTCGCGGTTTCCTCGATCTTTGCAACAATTGGATACGGATCCACGCCCCATGGAATAATCAGTTTGATTTCATCCCAGAGCCACTGTCCGGCAGTTGTGAAATTGAAATAGTGACCCTCGACGGCAAACAGGTTCATGAAGCTGACCTCGCGGCCGGTTGGGTGCCCCGGCTCATTCCAGTTTCCCGTTTCCATCAGGACGGTCCGGAAAAGGCTGACGTCAACCACTTCACCGGTGACGCCATTGATTTCAACCCAGTCGCCCGCACGGATGCCGTGACGGCTCATCAGGATGAACCATCCGAAGAACGACACGATAAAATCCTTCAGAGAAACCGTTAGGCCGGCGCCGGCCAGTCCCACGATGGTCGAGAGGTGGTCTGGAGGACCCAGAATAATCAGCAATACCGCGAGCGCTGTGAGAGCCCTCACCGTGAAGTGAGCAACGGCGCGCAATGTCCCCCGTTGTTTCCGTTCCAGCTTCACGCGGCTGAGCGCATGGTCAATGGACCGGTCAGCGATGAAGACCAGCAGACCGGCCAGGATAATCCAGAGGACGGACTTGATTATGCCATGCAGGGCCGCGCGTTCATGGTTTTCCACCAGCCCGATCCAGTCACCGTAAGTTGCATTCAATTGTTGGAGGTCCAGGATTCGGTTGTTCAGGTCTGACAGGGCCTTTTCATCCAGAGATAGCTGATGCAACAACGAAAGCGCGGTGTGGGCTTCGAACCTGGGATT
Organism: Acidobacteriota bacterium; assembly: GCA_021780055.1. The sequence goes on along the minus strand of JAJXZM010000183.1, from coordinate 4,317 downwards.
CTCACCGTTTTCAGGTTGCCGGGCGAGGAGAAGGTCGTTCGCCTTCTTTGCCAATTCTTCCTTCTGTGACTCTTCTGCCTGAACGTGCTGCTGAAGCGCCTGCCTTTCTTTGGAGAGCCGTTGCTCTATTTGACTGACCTGCCCCGCGGCCCGCTGCAACTGTGTTTGCTGGCCGTGAAAGGTGGACCAGACCCGCCACCCGGCCACCATCCCTCCGCCTACCCCTGCCTCCAGATTGGGGTTGCTAGTGTTTGAAGCAGGTTTGGCAGATTCTTTGGCATGCTGTGCTGCTTCGTGCTGCTTCCAAAGATCTTCGAGGTGGTTGTAAGTACCGCCCGCAGAAGCCAGGTCCTGGTTGGCGTCGGAAAGTTCATCCTTATCGAGCGCGAGTTCCGCCTGGGCCAGTTCAATACGGCCGTGCAGATAGACCAGACGGTTACCCCGTGCGTGGGCAGCCTCCGCCTGGAACGCTGTAATTTCCTGGTTCGTCGTCGCGATGGCGGACTGGATTTGTGCCACGCGATTTTCCAGTGCACCCACTTTGCCGGTGGAAGGAGCGGGCTGCTGGCTGGCGTTACGGAGAGCGCCGGAAAACGCCAGGTCTACGTCGCGATCCGCCAAGCGCGCGGCGTTCTGGGCCAGGTTCCGCTCCTCGTGAGTGGCCGCGATAGTTGCCAGGTCGTCTGCTGTGGCTAGTAAATGCTGGTCCAGCAGATTCGCCTGATTGGCGTCCGTGCCAGCGCGGCTTCCTGCTAGCGGGCCATTGTCTGCCGTGACGCCCGTCAGCAAAAGGCCTGCCACCGCTGCCCCAACAAGGAGCAGCAAAGCCGCCAGCATCAACTTCTGGGAACGTCTCATTTTCGCGTGTCCTTTGCCCCCGGCCCCACACGTCACTGCTTGCATGAACTACGAAGCATCTTCTTTGATGCCATTTGAGCAAGAAGAGTCTCTCCGCATATTTGAATTGTCCCCCTGCCTTACAGCAACTCCGTCGCACAAGTCCAGCATTGTAGCAGCGACGTGGCCCCTGCCGTGTCCAGGTGCAGCAGCAATTCCTGGCAGCGGCTTCCGCCTCCGCCGCTCCTCGCGAAAGCGCCGCACGTTGAAATCGTGATAGGGCTCCTGGTAGAGCGCCAGAACTTACTCCAACGGTACCCGACGCGGGCTTGGCTTGCTTCGACGGCGGTTGAAGAATCCGTCGTCGTAGCCATACTCCCGGAAGTTCCACCTCCAGCGTCGCAGGCTGCGTTCGACCATCTCCGGGATCTCTGCCGCCTGCCACCGTGTGATTCGCTTCGCCATCGCTCGCAATATCACTTCTTGCACCTTCATCGCCCGCTCCCAGGCGGCTTCCGGGTATCCTCGCATTCTGCCTCCCACCCGACAGAATGTCAGACCCCCTTACTGCCTTCAGAGGACGGATCACCTCCTAATTCAACCGGACATATAATGTGCTAACGACAGGCATTTATTGAATTGGGATCAGTCCTTGTCCTCCGCGTCATGTCCCAGGAGGAGGTATTCCGATAGGTGTGACGCTGTGCCCCAAGTGTCCCAGATGACGCAGTGCGCCCTCACAGAGATAGGGAATTCTGTCACTCTGAAGCGTGGCAATGATCACAGACCCGCGTAGGCGGGCTGGATATTGTTTGTGTAGAGCGTAGGATGCAACCTGTTTGTGATGATACACCGCCCGGCGTAAAGCACCGTTACGAACTGGACTGGTTGAGGGCTTTGGCAGTCCTTGTTGTATTTTTCTACCACAGCGCGCGTTTTTTTAACGGCCAGTATTGGGATATCAGGAACACCGGGCGGAATGCTTTGGTGGACCTAGGCTCCGGCTTTGTAGGGCTCTGGCTGATTCCGCTATTTTTTCTGGTTGCCGGTGCTTCCACTCGATTCACGCTGGAACAACACCCGCCGCGGCAATATGTCTGGCGCCGGTTCAAGCGCCTGATGCTGCCTTTCATCTTCGGCGCCCTGCTGTTGAGCCCCGTACAGGCATTCTTGCTTTCTCCGGCGGCACGATCCTTCCAAGGCTCCTGGCTCGATTACTATGCGGAATTCTTCAGTGCTCAACTCAATGCGGCCCGATGGAGCCTGGCCTGGTTGTTTGAAGGACTCGGTTACCACCTGTGGTTTCTGGGGTTCCTTTTCGTATATTCCGTGCTGGCGCTTCCCGTGTTTGCTGCGCTGCGCGATTCTCAGGCAGGCCGGAACTTTGTCGAGTGGCTTGCCGGGCGGTGCAACAATGTCCGGGGATTGCTTCTGTGGGTGGTCCCGCTCGCAGTTGTTCAGTGCGCGTTGAGGGCAGCCTTTCCGGAATATCTTGGTCCAGCCGACTTCTGCTTCTGGCTATTCTTCTTTTTATACGGATACCTGCTTTATGCCGACTCGCGGATCCTGCACGGCCTGGTAGAACAGCGATGGCGCATTCTGGTTGTGGCGGTCGCCTCTTTTTTGGCTCTTGCGATTGCTCGTTACGCGGGCTTTGTCGCGGCCTGGCAGCAGCACCCCAGCTATTCCATCGGCTTTATGTTATTCCAGGTTCTCTGGAGCGTGGGAGCCTGGGCTTGGCTGCTCTATATCCTGATTCTGGGAGTCCGCTTCCTCAGTTTCGGCAACGCCGTGATTCGCTATGCTACCGAAGCCGTCCTGCCTTTTTATGTTTTTCACCAGCCCGTCATTTTGGCCGTTGGTCTCCTTGTTGCGGAATGGAAGCCAAATGTTTTGGCCGGATGGCTTTTTGTCTGCCTGCTTTCAATGGTGCTCACTGTGGGAATCTATGAAGTTCTCATCCGGCGCACGCGCCTTACAAGGTTGGCGTTCGGGATGGGATGAGACGGCCGCACCTGTCGCAGCTCAGCGGGCTTTGCAGGTGATTACAGCGCAAGAAAGCCATTTCGGCTCAGGGCATGGGGTGTTCGACGGAATCGGCGTGCGGGATAAGTTGATGGTAGACAGAGTTCGGCACGGGAGAATTCCAATGGCCGGTGACTTTGGCGAAACCGACCAGCCCCAGGAAGAGCAACGCAATCCCTGTGGCCATGGCCCAGGCGGGCAAACCACGGCGCCTTCTTCTTGACTCTAGCATTTGGGGCAAAGACATGGTGAGCGCGCTTTCGGCCGGGCAGACAGAAACGCACGCCAGGCAGCCCGTGCATTCGGCTGAGCGGACACTGGCCAGGCGGTCCACGGGCAGAGCTGAGGGGCAGGCCCGGGCGCACTTGGCGCAATCAATACACGCTTCGGAATTTCGCCGGATGCGGAGCGGACTGAAAAGCGAGGCCAGCCCGAGCAGCGCACCGTAAGGGCAAAGATACCGGCACCAGAAGTTCTCAACGAAGAGAGACGCAGCCAGCAGCAGACCGATCACTATAAATCCCGTAACACTCATGAACCTGAAAAAGTCCAGCATCTTGACCGCCGCGATCAGTCCGTACGGCGAGTGCATGAAGCTTTCGATTGCCTCTGCCGACATTCCGGCTACAGCCCAGACAAAGAACCCTAGCAGCAGGTACTTGAGCCCGCGCAGGGGGATATCGAACCATGGGGGAATGCGGAAGTTGCGTCCGAACATCTTTCGGCCTGCGCGCCACAGATACTCGGAGATTGTCCCAACAGGGCAGAGCCAGCTGCAGAACGCCTTTCGAAACAGAAAAGCCATGGACAGGAAAGCGAGCAGCAAAAACATTGCAGCAGGATGGATGGCTGGGATGTGGTGGCAGACGAGCCAATACTTAAGGTTCATCATCCCGGCGATGGGCAGCCAGCCTTCCACCCCCGCCGGTCGTCCCACCGACAGCGGCGAGCCCGGGACTTCAAACTGCCGTACCCACAGGTAGAACTGGGCGCCCAGCCACACGTTCAACAGCAGAAACGCGGCTTGAAGAGTGTGCCGAATCTTTTGCGAGTAGTCGCGCGCATCTCGGCGGACCAGTTTCTTTTTCAGCTTTCGGGGCGCCGGTTGCGCCGGGTGGGGATCAATCGTAACAACCGGGGCGGTTGCTGACATGTCGGAATGGATTTCGAGTCCCATTGATCTTCCGCAAAATAAAAGCCTAATCGATGCCTCAACTTCCGGCTGTGACTTTGGTCACACGCATACAAAGGTACCCAAGAACCTTCCCACCGAATGGAATCCCCGGGGCCCCCTAATGTCGGAGGCTTAACTGTCTGGCCTACAGTTGATTACGGCAGGCGCATCATTCAAGGCGAAGGCCCCGCTTGACCAAAAAAGTTTTTATAGCGGTAACCACAATTTTTTACTTGCGTCTGAGTCTATATGTAGTGGTAAAGTGTCCACTACCTGGCGTG
>JAJXZM010000402.1 GCA_021780055.1 Acidobacteriota bacterium | reverse complement strand
CGCAAGGCAGGATTTCTCGCAGGAGATCGACCCCGCCATCACCATGCTCTACGGCGAAACGCCCACGCTGCGCGGCGCGCAGATCGCCAACAGCTACCGGCAGCTTCGCGAAAGAGGCATCGAGACTGAAGAACAACAGGCGCTCGCGGCCAGCCTGAAGATGGCGATTGAAGAAGAAACCCGCGACGTCATGGAGGAATACGCACTCTTCCTGCAGGAGCACGTCCACGTCTCGCCCGCCCTGCGCGATTCCGCCCTGGCGCCCGTCCACCCGCAATGGATTTCCGTCGTCCGGCACGAATACACCATCGACCGCCTGATCGAGCGCAAGCTGAAGCTCCTGACGCAGATTCAGCGCGCCCGCAAAATCCAGGAACGGGCTGCCGAGGAGGCCGAAAAAAGGGCTGAAAAATAAAAAAGAATACCTTTTTTGAAAAACGAACCGGAGAAGTTATTGAAAACAAATGATCTGGCTCAAAAAACGAACCGGAACGAACCTGAAAACGAAGCGGAGAAGTTGTTGAAAACACGGTGCTGTGGAAAAAACGAACCTAAAACGAACCGGAAAACGAACCGGGCCATGTTATTGAAAACATTTGAAGGCAAAAATCAGGTCGCGAAGCTTTTACCGCCATTCCGAACCGCGAAAGTGTCCTGCAGGGGCAGCAGATGTTGGCGTTTTGCAGCGCCGGGCTTCAGCCCGGCACATTTCAGGATGCAGACCTGAAGGTCGGCGTTACAACACCCGAGGTGCGGCCGATGATTGAAAACCGATCCCCAGCCCCAGTAGGGGCGGCAGAATTTAGCCCATGGCGCAAGCAATGGGGAAACAGCCGCGCAATATCCTCCCAACCCTCGCCCGCTTGCGGGAGAGGGTGCCCCGCAGTGCCGGGGCGGGTGAGGGCTCCATCGGACGTGGCCCCGTGTATAATCAGGTTTTCGCCTTACCGTGCGGAAACTCAGGGTGGCCACTGTACCGGTTTTGTGCGGTGGGCCTTTTGCTAACGTTACGCGGCCGAACGGGAGAACGATTGTTCAAAAAGATCCTGGTAGCGAATCGCGGTGAGATTGCGGTGCGGGTGATGCGCGCCTGCCGCGAGATGGGCATTGGCAGCGTGGCGGTTTATTCGGAAGTGGACCGCAAGGCGCTGCACGTCCGCTACGCCGACGAAGCGCTTGCTATCGGTCCCGCGCCCGCGATTGAAAGCTACCTGCGCATTGACCGCATAATTGACGCCGCCCAACGCTCGGGCGCTGAGGCCATCCATCCCGGCTACGGATTTCTGGCCGAAAATCCCGAATTCGCACGGGCCTGCCGCGACGCCGGCATTGTCTTTATCGGGCCGACGCCCGAGGCCATGGAGCTGATGGGTTCCAAGACAGCCGCCCGGCACCTGGTGATGAACGCCGGCCTGCCCGTGATTCCCGGCACCGACGCCAATCTCGAAAGCTTTGAGGAAGTAGTCCGCGTGGCGCGCGAGATCGGCTTCCCTGTGATGCTGAAAGCGTCGGCGGGCGGCGGCGGCAAGGGCTTGCGGATGGTTGCGACGGAGCAGGAGCTCGAGTCCGCTTACCGCAACGCCCGCTCCGAAGCGCAGAACGCTTTCAACGATCCGTCGGTCTATCTTGAAAAGCGCATTGAACGGCCCCGCCACGTAGAGATCCAGCTTCTGGGCGACACCCACGGTAACCTGATCTATCTGGGCGAACGCGAGTGCTCCCTGCAGCGCCGCCACCAGAAAGTGCTGGAAGAATGCCCTTCACCACTGCTCGATGTCGATCTGCGCCGCCGCATGGGCGAAACTGCGGTGCGGATCGGCAAGCTGGCCGGATACACCAACGCCGGCACGGCGGAGTTCCTGATCGATCAGGACCGCAATTTCTACTTCCTGGAAATGAACGCGCGGCTCCAGGTGGAGCACCCGGTCACGGAACTCGTGGTGGGCATCGACCTGGTGAAGGAACAGATCCACATTGCGGCCGGTGAGCGGCTTGCGTGGCGGCAGGAAGACGTGCAACTGCGCGGCGCGGCGATTGAGGCGCGTATTTACGCGGAAGATCCCGCGCGAGGCTTCTTCCCGTCTCCCGGCCTGATCACGCGGTTGGCCATCCCATCGGGGCCCGGTGTCCGCAGCGACAGCGGAGTCTACCAGGGCTGGCGAGTGCCGCTTGAATATGATCCGCTGCTGGCCAAGCTGGTGGTGTGGGGAACAGACCGGACACAGGCCGTGGCGCGAATGCGGCGCGCGCTCAGCGAATATGAAGTGGCCGGCCCCCAAACAAATTTGCAGTTCTTCCGGCAGTTGCTGGCCCATCCCGAATTTGTTGAAGGGCAGCTCGATACGGGGTTCATTGACCGGATGCTGGCGGAGGGCACGCTGAAGATCCCTCCGCCGCCAGAGTTGGGACAAGTCGCCATTCTGGCCGCCGCGCTCGAGATGCGCAGGCGCCATGATTCACGGTGTGGACAGGCTAGGCCGAACGGCGGAGTTTCGCGATGGAAAATCACAGGCCGTGCTGAAGAACTGAACCGTTGGCCCGGTCGGTAAGCGCCAGGACGGGAATGCTATGAAATTCGATATCGAATTGCGCGAAGACTCACAAAGCAGTGAACACACCTTATCCGTCGAAAACACGTCCGGCGACAAAGCCGGAAACCCAAGGCCGCGGTTTTCGATTGACGGTAAGCTGCTCAATGCCGATTGGGAAGAAATCCGCCCCGGCCACTATTCGATTCTGATTGGTGGTAGGTCGTACGAAGCTCGCGTGGCCGCGGCGACGAACGGCCAGCCGGACTCCTGGGTCGTGACCATTGCGGAATATGATTTCCACGTCCAGATTTGTGATCCGCGTGCACGGCGATTCGCCGGTCAGGCCGTGGCACACGAGGGCCCGCTTGACGTGCTGGCGCCCATGCCAGGAAAGATCATACGAGTGCTGGTGGAGCGCGACCAGGAAGTGGCGCAGGATCAGGGCCTCGTAGTGATTGAAGCCATGAAGATGCAGAATGAGCTGCGCGCGCCGCGTGCAGGGCGCATCACACAAGTACACGTGAAAGAAGGCATCGGAATTGAAGCCGGCGCCAGGCTTTTGCGGCTGGAATAAGGATAGGTTCGATATTGAGCAGCCTACTGTCCCTCTTTGACGATTTGCTCAGCCAGAAAATTGCGGACCTTGGCCTTGTCGCGCAGGGTTTCAATGTAGGCGGCCTTCAACAACTGTTCCTTTTCATTCATCAGCGTGTTTCGGATGCGGCTTTGCACTTTGGGGTCCGTCAAAGACAACTGTCCGGCCTTCTCAATCCCCAGCAGCTTGATGATATGATAACCGCCTCTCGCATTAATGATTCCAGAGATCTGCCCCACCTGCAGACTCTTTACAACCTTCTCGAGAGCAGGATTTTCAGCCAGGGAGGATTCCGGGTAAAATCCCATGTCTCCGCCACTCAAGGCAGTGTTGGGGTCCTCAGAGTAGTTCTGGGCGACGGTGGCAAAATCCTGTCCCGCCCGAAGTTGCGCATATAACGCCTGAATCTTCCGCTGTGCCATCTCGGGGGTCTTGGCGTCGTCGTTTTTCAGGTTATGGACATCTTTGCCGGTTCCGGGGGTCACTTCGATCTGGGCAAGATGATATTCAGTTTCAGGAACATCGAAGGAGGTCTTGTTTTTCTGGTAATAGGCGTCGATATCTGCATCGCTGACGGAAACCTTTGACCGGACGTCCCTGTTGAGCAGCTTTTCAATCGTCAAGTTAGTCCGGATTTCCTCCCGCAGGTCGTCTTCGGTCATACCCTGCTCTTTCAGCTTCTCGGCAAACTGCTCCGGCGAATAGGGGCTCTTGAACTGGGCCACCTTGGTGTCAATATCCGATTCCGAGACCGTAATGCCCGAGTGCGCCGCGTAAGCCAGCAGAACCTGCTTTACGATAAGCTCGTTCAGGATGTTGAGTTCGTCGATCTCTGTTTCCGCTTTGTCAGCAGCGTTACCCTTGGAACTGCTCATTCTGTGATAAATTTTTTCAACCTGTGAGCGATAAATCGGGTGCCCGTCGACTTCCGCCCAGGCTGCCCCGGCCCCTGCATTCTTACTCTGGCAGGCCGGCATCATCATCATTGCTGAGGCGATGCCAAGCAGGCAGGCGGCGGACGCCAGGCGGCGGCCAGCAGAACCTCTTTTTAAGCCATGCCGGACGTCCTGCCACCAAGCCAGCCGCCCTGGCAGACTGGTCAGAGTAAAGAGACGGTGGGCAACGGAACGTACATCTGATAAAATTAGTATTTGCATTCTCGAGATCTTGTCCATTTCTAAAGGAGTTGTTGATGGCACGTCAATGCGAAATTTGCGGTAAAAGTCCTTCTTACGGAAATAATGTGAGCCACGCTCACAATCTTACCCGCCGAAGATGGAATCCCAATCTGCAGCGCGTTCATGCGATCGTGAACGGTGCCCGCAAGACCCTGCGCGTGTGCACAGCATGCATTCGCGCCGGCAAGGTAACAAAGTCCGCCTGAGCGCAACCGAGGCTGGATCAGCATGCGCTCGGAATCTATCTGGCAAGTTGCCGCTCGAATGGCCGCCCACCTGCACAGCGATCTCATGCCTTGTGAACCCGCTCAACGCTGTAGACCCCTTCAATTCTCCGGAGCGATGACACTACCTTCTCCAGGTGCCCCCTGTCAACTATGTCCACAGTGACGTCAATGGAAGCCTGATTGTCACCGGTGCGCGCCTCAATGTCCTGAATGTTCGAATGGTCGCTGCTGATAACGGCCGTGACATCAGCCAGCATACCCGGCCGGTCGGTGGTCAGCAGGGTCAGACGGACCGGGTAGAAAGTGTACTTCGGGCCGGTCCATTCCACGTCAATACGGCGTTCGGCATCATACATCAGGTTCTGAACGTTAGGACAGTTCTTTGTGTGTACAGAAATCCCCTTGCCTCGCGTAATGTAACCCACAATCTCGTCGCCACGAATCGGATTGCAGCACTTGGCGCGGTAGACCATCAGATCACCGTGGCCGTGCACCTGGATGGCAGCGTCAGAGTGCAGGCCGAGGACCCGCTTGAAAGTGCTGGTCAGCCGCGACGCGTGGCTGGTTTCCTGAACCACGTCCGGAACCAGCTTTGAAAGAACTTGCCGCGCTGAGTACTTGCCAAACCCGATGCCCGCCAGCAGATCGTCCACCAGACTGCAGCCATATTCCTTCCCGACCCGCTGATAGTCTTCCTCAGAAATCTTTTTCAAAACCACATCGTGCTTTCGCGCTTCTTTCTCAAGCAGCTTCCTGCCGATCTCCAAAGCCTGCTTGCGCTGCTCAATATTGATCCAATGCTTGATCTTGTTGCGCGCGCGTGAAGTCTTGACGTGGGCCAGCCAATCGCGGCTGGGAGTTTGTGTCGTTTGCGTAACGATCTCGACGATGTCACCATTCAGCAACTTGCTTTTCAGCGGTACAATGCGGCCGTTGACCTTTGCTCCGACGCAGTGGTTACCAACCTCTGTGTGGATGGCATAGGCAAAGTCAATGGGAGTGGCTTCTCGCGGCAGGACGATGACCTTGCCTTTGGGAGTAAACGTGTAGACTTCCTGCGGGTAAAGATCGATCTTGAGGGTCGAAAGAAAATCGTTCGAGTCCCTCATCTCCTTTTGCCACTCCACAAGATGGCGTAGCCACGCAAAACGCTCGGCGTCCTGGACGGTGGTTCCATGTCCGTCCTTGTATTTCCAATGGGCCGCAATGCCTTCTTCGGCCACGTGGTGCATCTCTTCAGTGCGGATCTGAACTTCAAAAGGCTGGCCGTGAGGACCAATCACGGAAGTATGCAGCGATTGATAGAGGTTCGGACGTGGGATTGCGATGAAGTCCTTAATTCTGCCGGGCACGGGACGCCAGGTGTTGTGGATCACTCCCAGCGCAGCATAACAGTTCTTAACGTCATCGGTAAGGATACGGACGGCAAGCAGATCATAAACCTGCTCGATGGCGATATTTTGCTTCTCCAGCTTCTGCCAGATGCTGTAAAGCCGCTTTACCCGGCCCTCGACCCTGCAAGGGATCGAGTTTTCTTTCATCTTGCTTTCGACCAGGCCGCGGACTTCAGCCAGGAAATGCTCGTTGACCTTCCGGCGGCTCTCCACCGCCTTTTTAACCTCCTGATACGCCTTCGGCTCAAGGTAACGGAATGCCAAGTCTTC
>JAJXZM010000246.1 GCA_021780055.1 Acidobacteriota bacterium | reverse complement strand
CATCCGGTTTGGCTCCTGGGTAGGGACCGACCGCGACGGCAATCCCAACGTGACGGCCGAAACCAGCCTCAACGCCGCCGAGCGCCTTCGCCGCAGCATCCTGGACTATTACATCCGGCGGCTGGACGAATTTCTCAGCGTGGTCTCATTCCCCTGTTCGCGTCCGGCGTTGGAGCGAAAGGTTAACGTTGAAATCCAGCGCGACATGCAGCGCTTCCCCGCCACGCGCATATTTGAAAGTGTTGACCAGCAGAACGAGGTTTACCGTCGCAAGATCCGCATCATGCGCTGGCGGCTTGAGCGTACGCTGGAGAGGACGGGCGGCGAATACGCCGATGCGCAGGAATTCGAGCGTGACGTGGAATCGCTTGAACGGCTGCTGATGGAACATCCCAGCCCGCGTGTGGCGCGTCTGGAGCCCGGCCGGTTGCTGACGGCTGTGCGCGTTTTTGGCTTCCACTCCGTCAGCCTGGATTTCCGCCAACACTCTTCCCATGTGCGCGCCGCGGCAGATGAAATTTTGAAAGAATCCGGGTCGGCGTACACAACTGATGAGGAGCGCATCAGTTCCATCCGGACTTTGCTGGGCCGGCGGCCGCACCGCATCAAGATGTCGGAAGCCAGCCAGCGCACACTGAACGAGTTTGAGACGCTCGGGCAGATTCAGGTGCGTAATGGCCCGCGCGCCACGCACCGCTACATCCTCAGCATGACCAGCGGCGCTGCCAACATCTGGGACGTGGTGCTGCTGGGTTGGCAGGCCGGGCTGGTCACTACAGGTGCCGACGGAGAATTGCAGTCCACGTTTGACGCCATTCCGCTATTTGAAACTGTTGACGATCTGGAAGCCGGGCCCGGCATTCTGGAGCAACTCCTGAAGGACCGCCTCTACCGCCGGCTTCTCCGCTCTCGCAGCAACTTCCAGGAAGTGATGTTGGGCTATTCCGATTCCGTCAAGGACGGCGGATATTTTGCCGCCAACTGGGCCCTGTTCCGCGCCCAGAAGCGGTTGTGGGAAGTGGCCGAAAAGCACAAGGTTCGCCTCGGACTTTTCCACGGCAAGGGCGGGACCATTGGCCGCGGCGGCGGGCAGTCGCACCGCAGCGTCCAGGCACAGCCTTACGCGGCGCCCGGCGGCCGCATGCGCATCACCGAGCAGGGCGAAGTGATCTCGCTGAAGTACGCCAACCTCGAGATCGCCGAGCGGAACATGGAGCAGCTTGTCACTTCCGTCCTGGACACGCACCTGCTTGCTCCCAAACACCCGCCGCACGAAAATCATTTTGCCGCCTGGGAGGAATACTCGCAGGAGATTGCCTCCGACAGCCGCGATTTCTATCGCAACCTGGTTTATGACACGCCCGGCTTTGTGGAATTCTTCCGCCAGGCAACGCCCATTGACCTGATTGAGAATCTCCGCCTGGGTTCGCGCCCCAGCCGCCGCTCGAACACGCAGGACATCGGTCAGCTTCGCGCGATACCGTGGGTGTTTGCGTGGACTCAGTCGCGCCATTTCATCCCCGCCTGGTACGGCCTGGGATATGGCCTCGAGAAATTCCTGGCCAGCCACCTGCCCGATGGCCTCGACGTGCTGCGGCGCATGTACTGTCACTGGGCCTTCTTTGCCGTCATCATTGACAACGCGGAAGCGTCACTGGCCAAGACGGACCTCTACATCGCGCGCCGCTACAATACCCTGTGCCGCAATGCAAACCTGCGCCGGCAGATTTCAAGCCGCATTGAAGAGGAGTACCAGCGCACGGTCCGCTGCGTGCTGGAGATTACCGAATCGAAACACCTGCTGGAACACCAGCCCGTGCTGCAGGAATCCATCCGGTTGCGCAACCCTTACGTCGACCCGCTCAACTTCCTGCAGATACGCTTCCTTGAAAAATGGCGCCGCGAGCGCCAGCCTTCGCCTGAGCTTCACCGCTTGCTTCAGATCACCGTGGGCGGCATCGCCTTCGGCATGAAGAGCACGGGCTAGCCGTCATGGGCGGTGCAGCGCATTAATGAATTGAGTTTTGCAAGGCTGCCAGCGTCGGTCCCTGAGGGAGAATTCAGATGGGGCAGAAGATTACACAGGTTGACGCTTTCACGGCCACGCCGTTTGCGGGAAATCCCGCCGCCGTCTGCGTCCTGAAAGAAGCGGCGGGCGAAGAGTGGATGCGGAACGTCGCGCGCGAAATGAATTTGTCTGAGACTGCATTCCTCTATCCTTACGAGAATGACTTCAACCTGCGCTGGTTTACACCGGTGATTGAAGTTGCGCTTTGCGGACATGCCACGCTGGCGAGCGCGCACGTGCTGTGGGAGGAGGGCCATCTGCCACCCGGCCAGCAGGCGCGTTTTCGCACGTTGAGTGGGCTGCTGACGGCTGACCGCGAGGGCGACTGGATCGAGCTTGATTTCCCCGCTGTGCGCGTCGAGGATGCGGACCCGCCGCCCGGATTGATTGAGGCGCTGGGCATCGAAGCTCAATACGTCGGGAAGAACAAGTATGACTATCTGATCGAAGCGGAGTCGGAGGTGGCCGTGCGGAACGCGAAGCCCGACCACACCCGTCTGCGCCTGGTTCAGGCCCGCGGAGTCATCATTACCAGCAGGTCAGATTCGCCTGAATTCGATTTTGTTTCCCGCTTCTTCGCACCCGGCTCAGGAATCGATGAGGACCCTGTGACAGGCTCGGCACACTGCGCGCTCGGGCCTTATTGGGGGAAACGCCTGCAACAGCGCGAGTTCGTGGCCTATCAGGCTTCGCAGCGCGGCGGAGTGGTGCGAGTGGGTGTGGAAGGCGACCGCGTCAAGCTGGGCGGCCAGGCCGTTACGGTGCTGCGCGGAGAACTGCTGGCTTGGCCGGCGGCGTGAACGCTATAGCAAGTTTTTGCCCATGAAGAAAACCGGCGCGAGCAGGGCAGATTACGAATTCGTGTTTTCCACCAATTGCCGGGCGCGCGCGGCAGCGCGGACCACGGCCTTGATCAGTGTGACGCGCAGGCGGCCTTCCTCAAGTTCCATCAATCCGTCGATGGTGCAGCCGGCCGGGGTGGTTACTACGTCTTTCAGCTTGGCGGGATGCTCGCCCGTGTGGAGCACCAGGGCGGAAGCTCCCAGCAGCGTCTGGGCGGAGAGCTCCGTAGAAAGGTCGCGCGGCACGCCCAGCTTCACTCCCGCTTCGGCCAGCGACTCGATTATCATGTACACATAAGCGGGCCCGGAACCGGAAAGCGCGGTGATGGCGTCCATGTGCTTTTCATCCGCGACTACGACGCGGCCCATGGCCCCAAAAATATTCTGGGCGACTTCCAGATCGTGCGCGGTGGCATGCTTGCCGCCGGCGAGCGCGGTCATTCCCTGGCGGATCAGGCACGGCGTATTGGGCATGGCGCGGACCACGCGCGCCGGATGGCCAAGCTCGCGTTCAATCAGCGAGGTTGTAACAGAAGCGGCCGCAGAAATGATCAGCGCGTCTTTCGAAAGCGATTTCCGGACTTCCTTCAGGAAGCCTTTCACCTGCTGGGGCTTCAGCGCGATCAACACGATGCTGGCGCCCTTTACGGCCTGGACGTTGTTGGTGTGGGCCTTGACGCCATATTTGGAGGCCAGATAATCCGCGCGCGGCTGGTGGGCCACGGTGCATTCCACGCGTCCGGTGGGGACCACCTGCGATTGCAGCATGGCGGAGAGCAGGCCCTCGCCCAGCTTGCCGGCGCCGATCAGGGCCAGCTTCTTTATTTCCTCGCGAGATTTCTTGGCTGCCGATGAAGGCGCGGCAACTGCTTCTGCCACTTTTTTCATGGAAATCCTCTCACTTTGCGATGGACCTGCGAAGCATATTGTAGCGCAGTGTTCGTGGTTAACGTTGAGGGTTTTCCGTTTTGCAGGCTGTTAAAAAAACAACCGTCATGCTGAGCGCGGCGAAGCATCTGCTTTACCTTACTGAGAATGAATGAATCAGATCCTTCGCTCCGCTCAGGATGACGTGGCACAGGGAAGTCTTTCAACAGCCTGTTACTTCCGCGCCTGGGCCTGGGCGGCGGTGACTTCTTCCTTGGCGGTCTGGATCCACGGCATCATCTTGCGTAGTTCGCTTCCCACCTTTTCGATCAGGCGAGCGGAAGCTTCTGAGCGCATGGCCATGAACTCCTTCCGGCCCGAAGTGTTTTCGTCCATCCACTCTTTGGCGAACTTGCCGTTCTGGATTTCTTCCAGGACTTTCTTCATTGATTCGCGAACGTGGTCATCTATCACACGCGGGCCGCGCGTGTAGTCGCCATATTCCGCCGTATCGCTTACCGAGTATCGCATGTACTTGATGCCGCCCTGGTAGATCAGGTCGACGATCAGTTTCAATTCGTGCAGGCACTCGAAGTAGGCAATTTCCGGCTGGTAACCGGCCTGCACCAGCGTTTCGAACCCGGAATTGATCAGTGCCGAGACGCCGCCGCAAAGAACCGTCTGCTCGCCGAACAGGTCGGTCTCAGTTTCTTCCTTGAAGGTGGTGCGGATGACGCCCGCCTTCAGGCTTCCGAGGCCCTTGGCATAGGCCAGCGCTTTCTGCTCGGCCTGGCCCGTGGCGTCCTGCTCAACGGCCAGCAGCGAGGGAACGCCGATCCCTTCCGTGAACAGCTCCCGCAGCCGGTGGCCGGGGCATTTGGGAGCGATCATGATCACGTCCACGTCCTTCGGCGGCTGCACGAACTTGTAGTGGATGTTGAACCCGTGGGCGAACAGCAGCGCTTTGCCGGCAGTGAGGTTGGGCTCAATGTCCTTCTTGTAAAGCTGCGCCATGGGAGGATCGGGCACCAGCATGGCGATCAGATCACCGCGCTTTGCGGCCTCCGCCGGGTCATAAACTTCAAGTTTCTGCGCCTGGGCCTTGGCGCGGGACTGGCTGGTGGCCGGAAGGCCCACAATCACTTTCAGTCCGCTGTCGCGCAGATTCAGCGCGTGCGCGTGCCCCTGGCTGCCGTAGCCGATGACCGCGACGGTTTTACCCGCCAGATGTTTCACGTCACCGTCGTTTTCATAATAAGCTTTAGCCATAACGTCACCTGTTCCTTTACTGTTTGGAATTTTTTAGCTTCTGATTCCGGAGTGTGGGAACCGACCCAACCGTTCAAGGCTTCAATGTCATGCTGAACGAAGCCAAGCATCCCAGTATGTTCCTGAAGAAAATACTGAGACCCTTCGCTGCGCTCAGGGTGACAATCTACCACATCTGTCAACGTCCTTTTGTCACACGACACTAATTAGACGCTGCGCCCACCAGTTCCATCTGCGGATAGTGCTGGCTTGCCCTCACGCGTGAAAGCGGGAGGAACCCTGGCTCTTCCAGTCCGGGGAAATTCGCTCCGGTGAACAGCCCCGAAGGAATTTCCACCAGGTACTTGCCGTGACTGGCAAAAACCACCTTGCTCTCCGGAAAAGCTTCCTGGATGCGCTTGATGTTTTCCGGATTTTCCGCCGACTCCACAAAGATGAAGGACGCGTCCTGCGTGGGTTCGTGCCGGTAGTACGCGACGCCCAGGACGCCGGAGGATTCGCGCAGAAAATGGAAAATGTGGTCAACGTCCTTCTGCGGAGAATCAACCACGGCCATCAGCGAATACGATTCCGCTTTGGCATTCAGAGCCAGGGTCTCAATCTCCAGCCCTTTGCGCCGGAAAATGTTCATCAGCCGGCAGAGCACGATAGGATCACGATCGCTTTCAAGCGTCAACAGCCATTGCATATGGAACTCCCGAATTATCAAGTATACAGCCTTAACAAGGCTTGGGAAACCCGGCAGCCTCGGCCATGGTCTTTCGGGCCGTGGGTCTTTTCTAAAAACCCGCGGCCAAATCAATCTGCAAGTTAACCGTGGCAGCCATAAAACGGGTCCTGAGTTACAGGACCTTAAACCGCCCAGAGATCGTCCAGAACTTCTTCCTCAACCATTGTCCGCGGCGGTTCCACCATCATCTCCGCGATGCTGGCTCCCGGAGGAACGATGGGATAGCAATTTTCGGTCGGGTCCACCGAGAAGTCGAGCAGGCACGGCTCGCGGTCGCTCAGGAAGTCGCGGACAGTGTCCTTTACGTCGGCCCTGTGCTCGACGCGCTTGGCGCGGATGCCGTAGGACTCCGCCAGCTTGGCGAAGTCAGGCGAAAAGTTCAGGTCGATGTCGCAGTAGCGTTTTTCAAAGAAGATTTCCTGC
>JAJXZM010000378.1 GCA_021780055.1 Acidobacteriota bacterium | reverse complement strand
TTCCACTGCTTGCTTAAAAGCTCGACGGAACCAGGGCCCGGCTTTTTGCCGAGCAACTCCATGACATTCAGGAACTCTTCGGTCTCTTTCTCGCAATCAACCAGCACTTCTTTGTGGGCAATTTCTCCTGGAAACTTGACGGCAAAGATAAAGTTCGATGGGGTCTGACCAAACCATCCCTGGACGTGTTTTCGCGAAGGTAAGCGGCAGTATCTGGAGTCAATCTCCGCCGTCTTGTATTGGCTGGCGTATACGGGCAGGAAGCCCACCAGGGAAGTGCCTGGCAGATAGAAAGGTCCCCCCAACTCGCCGCGCTCCAGCTAGATGATCTAAGATACAGGTTCGGGACAGAATCGTAATCCATCACATCCCATCTTAATTGAAACTGTCTCCCTTGGGCAGAAGACTCTGTTATCAGCCACGAAATTGAGCAGTGCCGGGCCCGGAAAATATCTGACGACAGGTGAATGTCGCATTTCTTGCGGGTGCTGAAAGCGTGCCGATTCGGCGGGGTGGTGAAGACGCGCTGTCTCGGTGAGTACGTTGCTGAATTGGGGGGAATCTTATCTGATCAATGCTCTCTATAAGCTGCACCAGGGACCGGCACATTGTCTGGGTAAGTCGCATAGCAACGGTCACCATGCTTGAGGCGGCACTCCTAGTGGCTACTCTCCCGGCGCCGCCCGAGAACGAGGAGGTGCTGACCAACTTCCATCAAGGACGCAAACCGAGGGGATTTTGGCGCAGAATCACATCCTCAGTGCCGTTGAAAGATCCTGTTCAACTGACGGCTGAGATCTGGGCGGATATTTATGACTGCGAGCCGGGGGTGACGGTATGCGCGTTCGCGTCGTTTCCATGGCCGTGCTCTTCGGCTGGCATTACCTGGTCTCGGGAATCTGGATTGGTGAGGGTATCCCTGCGTGTTGGGTTTTTGTTCGGGGTTGGAAAACAATGAGGCGTCGTTCGACGGCTGGAAAGTCCCGCTAAGGCGGATGTATGCAACGTATCCGCTTAGCCCGCCGAGACACTTCGCAGAGTGAGAGCGGACGAAAAGACAGAAGAGTGTGGAGCACCGGCATTAGCGATTTGCCAAAAGCCAAGGCAGAATCAGCCTTGCGGAGGATTCGTTTGCAGGTCGTCCGGCAGTGGCGCAACGAGTTCCGTTTTCCCGGTTTCGAGCGACCGGTGGATGGCCTCCAGGACAGCAGTTACCTGCCGGCCATCGATGCCAGTGACGTGAGGGATGCTGTCATTCAGAATTGCATACAGGAAGTCTTCGAGGCAAGAAGGGAAGGCGCCTCTCATGCGACCGAAAGTCTCGTTGTTCAGAAAAACCTTGGGATATGAGTATTTCTCTAGTGTGCTGATCTCGATTGACTCACACTTCCTGTCAAGGTGAATATGGCCTGCTGTGCCTATGACTTCCATGAACGAGTCAACGATCGAAGGAAAGGTGTTGGGATAAATCCACCCTGACTCGAAAGTGGCGAACGCTCCGGAAGCAAATTTCACTTGGCCTTGAATAACATCGTAAGTGGGAATTCCGCGCGCAACCAGGACCTCTTTGCGCCCCCAGGCGCGGGCCTCTACCGGCTCGCTTGCGAACCACCAATGGATCAGGTCGATATCGTGCGAAGAAAGAAACCAGGCGGAGGTGGTCTTGCCCGCCCATTTCAGGTGCTCGGTTGAAACGAAGATCGTATCGTTCTTCCGCGCATATCCCATGAGAGGTGTCCCGATCTCGCCCCCTGCAATCGAGACCTTGGCCTGATGGTATGAGGGAAGCCAACGATGGTTGAAGGCCACCTGGATTTTCTTCCCCACTCGCCGGGAAATCCGGATCAGGGTGTCCGCCTCGCTTGTGCGCGTGGTGAAAGGCTTCTCGACCAGTACGTGACGCCCGGACTCTAGGGAGTCACGGGCCGGTGCAAAGTGGCAATCATCCGGGGTTGCAACTACCACGGCATCCAGATCGTTCCGGTCAAGCATCCGCCGGTAATCCGTGTAACCATCCACGTTGTAGAGCGCGCGGATTTCCCCGACTTGGGTTTCCTGCAGCGCACTCACGGCGGTAACCTCAGCAAGCGGGTGATCTGAATAAATCTTCACGTAGTGTCGGCCCATCGTACCCAGACCAATAACGCCAATGCGCACTCGTTCCATCTTATCTCCTGTCTCCCCAACGCGAACCTGCGACACCCAAGGCTGAAGTCATGAATCTGAAGGTTGCCCCTTTCGTTCAGAAAGTGCTTGGGAAATCTGGTTCGCTCCGGTCCCTGCCGAATACAGCGACCTTTAGGAGCCTCATTTGCCCTCGGCAATGAGCCGCGAAAAGTTCCCACGGAGAATAAGCTCTTTTGCCGAGTCAGCGATTCGAGACGTTAAGACGTGCGCCAAGGTCATGGACGCCTCAAGGTACGGCAAGTCTGAACCGAACAAAATCCGCTCCGGCGCCACTCTCTCCACGCAACGTTCCAAAATGAGCCGATGACGCTGAGAGCCTGAAAGATCCAAGTAAAGGTTTGGAGCCTCCAAGGCGGCTTCAATAGCCTGATTGTACCCGTTCCGAGAAACTCCCGAATGTCCCAAAAGAATTCGTGCCTGGGGATATTCCCTGGCCAGGCCGGGGAAAAGCAGCGGCCCACACAAAGGGTCCGAATCCCACGTATGCACCAGGACAACGGCATGGGTAGCGTTTGCGTATTCCCAGATGGGCCGATAGTTTGCCCCGATGACCGGATAGTGATGTAACGCAGGATGCAGCTTGATGAGCGGCGGCCGATGGAAATAGGCCCAACGCTTGAGTTCCTCAATCGCCTGTCCCGGAGGGTTGGGGTTTACAGTGATGTAACCCAAGAAGCGATCCGGATGGCGCTTCAGCACTTTATCGACTTCCGCATTCCCGCGGGGGCAGTCGTTGTAGCAGGCGAGCGTCGAGGTCACCGCCAGCCGCTCGATATTGAGGTGATCCATGACCGCCAACATCGATTCCGGGTCGCACTTATAAGCGGGGAAATCGACGTGCGTTCCGAGATGTCCGTGGCAGTCCCATACGGCAATCGATTTCATTCTTGCGCTTCTCCTGGCTGATTGCGACAATTCGCGAGCAGCCGCTGAAGGTTGCCCCCTGCAATGGCCTTCCGCGACTCCTCGGGGATGCGAGCGCTGGCCAGCACTCCAAGGGCCGCTGCCGGCGTGTAGAGCGGCAGACGTGTGCCAAACAGGATCCGTTCCGGCCCGTGTTGCTCGACAAAAGCTTCGAGCTGCCGGTGGGCAAGATATGTTGCGCTGTCAAAATACAAATGTGGAAAGCGCTTCATAAGAGGGAACAAATAGCGGTCCGCTCGATAGCCCACGTCGAGCAGCACCAAAACCAACCGAGGGAAAGCTTCCATCAGCGAGACCAACTGCTCCCAGTCGATATCCGCCCGCGCCATGAGCGTTATTACGGAATGCTCTTCCAGATATTCGCAGAGCGGACCCACACACCACAGCTCCATTGAATAATTGTGCTGGTTAATACCGGGGGTCAGGCGCACGGCGCGTGGCCGGCGCGCGGCCAGTTCTTCAACCGACCGTGGGTCCGGCAGTGCCGCCCAAGCCGGTATCAGGCGTGGCCTGAGATCACGCTGCAGGGCTTGATTCCCGTTTCTGGCATCGTATTCTTCCGCCGTCCAATGCGATACGATCGCTTCTCGTATCGAGAAGCGATTCATTTCCTCAAGTAAGTCGTCCGACTCTAACGCCAGCTCCCCATGGATACCCGAAGGACCGATGCGGGCATTAACGTCAAGGAGATTCCAGTGTGAAATGCTTTCCAGTAGAGGATCGGTAATCGAGTTGGGCACAGTGTCCTCCCGACGTCAAGTCCGGCATGTCGTATCTTTTCGCAACTCCCCACACCTCGTTGGGGTGATATGCTGCCTGCCGATGATCCACCATAAGCTTGTCGACCAACTTCCGGACCTTGTGGAACGCCTCAACAATATGTTCGAGGTCCCGCTTAGTATCAAGAAAAAAAATTTGGCCAACCCAGATGCCGTGGCGGCATAAGCGCTCACTTTCGGGAAGATCCAGGGAATGTGGTCCTGCGCAGGTGTCCTGCATCTGCCCAAGGCGACGGCATCAGTAAAAAGGGAGATTCATCCATTGTAATGCCCTACAAGGGCCTTTTTCGCTGATGCCAGTAAGACCTCCGATACCGTTGGCGAAGGTGGGTAGTATCATGCACGAGAGTCATGGGACTTTCGCTTGCAATATCCGGCGCCACTCTGGTATGCCTTTAGGGGCTTCAAAAGGGATAGTATGGTTCCGCTCGACCCCTCTTGGGGCGCAGGACGGTCATAAGGCGAGAACATCATCGAGGTTCTTATGCGGCAAATCTCCAGGCGCAAATTTGGCAAATCTGTTCTTTCCGGGATGATCGCTGCGGGAACCATTGCGAGATCGCACGCCTCCCAGGGCCCGATTCCGAAGGGGCACGGCGCCGATGTCGGACGATTGCGCGTATGTTCGAACCATCGCTATCTAGAATTTGAGAATGGCAAGCCTTTCTTCTATCTTGGTGACACCGCATGGGAGTTGTTTCATCGGCTGAATCGCGAAGAAGCAACGCACTACCTTTCTAATCGCGCGCAAAAGGGTTTCACGGTGATCCAGGCCGTCGTCCTGCCTCAGGTCGGCGATTTGAAATCTCCAAACGCTTATGGCGATTTGCCTCTCACTGGTCGCGACCCAACCCGGCCCGTGGAAGCGTACTTCCGACAGGTTGATTTTGTCGTGAACAAGGGTGAAGAACTTGGCTTGTTCATCGGCATGTTGCCGACGTGGGGCAGTTATTGGACTTCCGGCAAGTCGATTTTCACTCCCACGACGGCGCGCCAATACGGCAATTTTCTCGGGAAAAGATACAAAGACAAATCTCTGATATGGATTCTGGGTGGCGATCATTCGGTAACGGACAACGAGGAGCGGACAATCATGGATTCGCTTGCTGCGGGGTTGAAGGAGGGCGATGGCGGCACACACCTGACAACCTTTCATCCCGTGGGTCCGGGTGATTCTTCTTTCAAACTCAACGACGCGCCCTGGCTTGACTTCAATATGTTTCAGTCTTCGCACGGCGCTCGCGATCTCGACAATGGACTGTACGTGGAACACGATTACTCGCTGACTCCGCAGAAACCAACGCTCGACGGCGAGAACCGCTACGAGTGCATTCCCGTCGGTTTTTACTTTCGGGGCATGACAGGGATTGACCGCTTTGATGATGCCGACGTGCGCCAGGCGGCGTACTGGTCGTTGCTGGCGGGTGCGTGTGGCTATACCTACGGGAACAACAACATCTGGCAAATGTTCGATCCTGCCCGGAAAAGCGTCGCATTGACTGAGCGAAAAGAAGAACCAGACGGCGGCCAGCGCCCGATGGAGGATCCATGGCTAGGTGCCCCAGGTGGCATTTTGGGAGCCAACATTCCATGGTATGACGCCTTGGATAGCCCCGGCGCTTTTGACATGACTTACGTCCGGCGGTTGTTTGAGTCCCTTCCGTTCACCAGGCTTGTCCCTGATCAGAGCATAATCATGGATGGGCCCATGATCGGCGGTGCGAAGGTTCGGGCCGCAAGGTCATCGGACGGTTCATTTGCTATTGTCTACTCGCCGCACGGGGAGAGTTTCACGCTGAATAAGCACGTGATTAAAGGCCGCCGTCTCAAGGAAATCTGGTACGACCCTCGTTACGGAGTTTCCTATCTGATTCACGAAGCTGACGTGTGGGGATTCCAAAGATACACGCCGGTCACCAGCGGACGCGGGAACGATTGGGTCCTGTTGCTCGAAGATGTTGCGGCAGGCGATCACTTGCCGAATCCGGCGCCCTCTACCAGCACCTAATCATGATCCGGTGTTTAACCATATTTTTCAGCAACCTTTGGGAACAGTCTCAGCGGGAAACTTTTCAGGAATGGGAGGTCGGTCGTTAAAATCGAACAAATTGCTGTTAATCAAACAGTTACGATCATAAGCTCGAAGGACTTCCACTCTTAGTGTGTCAAAATGAAACACATTTTTTGGCGAAATTGAGACTTTCAGAGGCGTTGTGCTGGCTACTACTTCATTCCAAAGACATTCAGGGCGCCTCCCTCAATGATTAAAGACAGATACAAGTGGTACGTGGTTGGGATGCTCTGGTGCATCTCCTTTTTCAATTAT
>JAJXZM010000350.1 GCA_021780055.1 Acidobacteriota bacterium | reverse complement strand
GTAGGAACAAATCTTATGCAATCCAACGCGAGCACAAAAGACGCTTGTTGCGCCATCTTGCTGACAGCCGCCAACTGGTTTTGCAGGCGGGCTGGTGACGACATCGAGAAGTTGATCCGACGAAATTGTTAAGAGTGTAGTTATTTATTGCGGAGTCCAGTTCGTACGGGAAGAGGGGTTTTATGGTTAATGAATGCGGAAGAGGAGAGAGCGAAATGAAGCGACTGCTCAGAGTTCTTGTAAGCGCTGCATTCCTGGTATGCATGTTTGGGTTTGTATCGACGGCATACCTTTACGCTCAGCGGCAGCCGGCCCCGCCCAAGGGGCCATCGGTTACATGGAAGGCGCCTGTGGCAACCAATCCGAGCAACTACGTTGGTCAGCAGACTTGTGCGGGATGCCATCGTGCGGAAGCCAGGCAGTTCTTTAAGACGCCTCACGGTGAAGAGAGTGCCGAGGTTGCGGCCACGCCTGCTGCTGCCGGACAGGCGGAATCGCCTTCGGTCGCGGCCGGCAGAAAACTCTATAACGATATGATGTGCGCCGGCTGCCACAAAATTGGTGGACAGGGCGGGACGGGTGGTCCGGCGCTTGACGACATCGGTGCGCGCCAGACGCGCGAACAGTTGATGGATCGGATGCTCAAGCGGCGGGCCGGAACCATTATGCCTACCCTTCCTCCCGATACTCCGACAAAGAACCTCGATGAGCTCGTTGACTACATGATGACCTTGAAGGGGCAGACGAAGGCTGAGGCCGCCGCGGCGGCGCCCGCAGCCGGTCCCGTCAAGGTGACGGGATGCGAGATCTGCCACGGGCCAGGCGCCGCGCATGCTCGTTTCGAGCAGGAAGCCGCCGGAGACCCCGCAAAGATGGAAGCGGGCATGAAACTCATCTTCAAGTTCGACTCCAGCCCTAAAGAGAATTCCGAGCGGTGCATGCAATGCCATACAACCGGAACTCCTCAGGACTCTTTCCCTCATTCAGTTCACGCCACTGCTGGCGTCAGCTGCATCGATTGCCATTCCATCCATCCGGTTGAGGTCGCGGATGCAGGGAAGCCCAAACTTCAACCTGCCCAGGCGCAGTTCTTCTCCGTTCCACGGCTGAAAGAGGAGAATGCCTGGTTGACGGATGGGTTGTTGAAGGCGCCACAACCCGAACTTTGTTTTAGTTGCCATCGCACAGTTCAGGCGCAATTTGCCTTGCCGGAACATCACCGAGTGGGTGAGGGCTTCATGAAATGCACGGACTGCCACAATCCTCACGGCACATCGAACCACTTCCAACTGGCCAAGGCCAACTGGGAAAGCTGCGTGAAGTGCCACGTTGAAAAGCGCGGACCATTCGTTTATGAACACGCGGTTGTCAGAGTAGAAGGCTGCACCTCGTGCCATACTCCGCACGGCAGCGTGAACAATTTCCTGCTCAAACGGCGTGAGCAGCGACTGCTGTGCCTGCAGTGCCATGCCGCCATTCACGGCACGTCGGGCTTTAATGGGCAGGCTAATGTGCCTCATGGCCGGCGCGGGTTCCAGACTTCCGGAGACTGCACACGGTGCCATGTGGCGATCCACGGATCAAATTTTGATGAGTACCTGTTGCGATAGGAGGTTTCGCGTGAAAATCACACGTACTTTGTTCTACTTGATGTTAGCTTTCCTGGTGAGTCTGCCTGTGCTCAAGGCGCAGGACCAAAGCGAGCCTCAGTTGCAGTGGGGAGGTTTCGGGGTCCAGGGATCGGCCAGCGTAGGCTACCGGTTTGCCGATGTCAAAGGTTATGAGCCCATGTACGAAGAGCTTTATAACCTGAAGAGCGGGCCGCGGTTGATGGACTTCAGCATATTCGGCCACAACAACGATTCCAAAGCGTTTGCTAATGACTTCTCCCTGACCATGAGCGGCATGGGCGGCGATCCGTACCCCGGCGCCCAACTTACGTTGTCCAAGTCCAAGGTCTATGACCTTCGCGTTAACTGGCGCCAGTCATATTTTTACTGGAACCAGAACGACGGCGTTATTCTGCCGACGCTCAACGTTCCGGGGCTCACCGACAATCATGATTGGTCCACCGTACGCAAAATCGGTTCGGTCGATTTTACCGTGCATGCCACCAACAACCTGCGTTTTAGCTTCCAGTATTACCGGACGTCTTTCACCGGTCCGACGTTTACAACATTCTCGCCGGACTTTCTGGGCTCGCCGGGTAGCTGGGGTGGCTATGCTCGTGCAAACGCCTACTCTTTGTACGCACCCACTTTTGACAATACCAACCGGATTACAGGCGGCATCGATTACACCTGGCGCCAGTGGAACTTCCACTACAATGTGGGCTACCAGACCTTCGATGACAACATTACTCTTAATGTCGCCTCTCCCGGTGAACTTTCCATCGCCCGGACAGCAGGCGCACCTCTCAATGCGGCCTCGTGGAGCGACTATCGCCGACTGACAACTCCGGTCAGCGAATTCTCTTACAACGGTAAACCGTATGAGTGGCTGGATATGCGCGGCAGCTACATCTTTTATCGTTACAGCGGTCCCGCAACCTTCGACCAATCCTTCAGCGGCGTCAACCCGCCAAACCCTTATTCCGTTAGTCAAACCGGTCGGGCAACTGTCAGTGAGCCCAACAACATTGCGGAGCAGGGTTTCACTATTCACGTCAAGCCCTGGTGGGATATCGACCTGGATTACCGCTACAGCCGTTTCACTACGAACACCACGGGAATTTTCAGCAGCTTGTTTAACGGAACAACCCCCGCCAGCGATGAATACTCCAGTGACTGGAAGTTCGGTCTGCACGAAGGGGCCTTTAAGATGATCTTTACGCCCCTCAACAACCTGGTGATCAGCCCTGGCGTCACGTTTTACAAGTCTGATGCCGAGGTTCTGGAGGATGGCGAAGCGGATCCTGCCCGCAGCATCCGGAACCACGCGGTGTCGCCTGCTCTGAGCGCTTTCTACCGGCCCTCAAAGTGGTTTGATGTCCGTGGCGAGATCCGGACCTACAACAATGGCGCTTCCTATACAGCTTTGACGCCCCACACGAACACAACGGGACGCGTGGTTGGGAACTTCCATATCAACGATAAGCTCACACTGAGTGACGAGCTGTATATGGTCAGTCAAAGGCTGTTGGCGACCCAGTATCAGGGAAAAGTACAGTCAAACTCTACCATGCTGACATACACGATTAACCCGAAGTATTCGCTGTTCGGCGGTTTTACCTACGACAACGAACTTGCTACCGGAATAATCGCGTACCAGCGTGGCGTGACCGTACCAGGGACATCGTTCGCCCTGCGTGACCAGGCGCTCAACCGGGTGTGGCAGGCAGGCCTCGCAGCCGAGCCGGTCAAGTACTTTGGTATCCGCTTTACCGGGAATTTTGTCCGCACCACCGGACTTGGAAACGAGGGCGGGATTGCGCCGGTTTACGGCCCGCTGACCTGGCCGCTCGGAACCGGCACGGTGTATTTCAACATTCCGAGGGCAGGCCGGTTGTCGGTGGACCTGCAACGCACGTATTATGCCCAGCAACTTTACCCCATCAACGCCAATAATTTCAGTGCGAATATTTTAATGATCCGCTGGACTCGCGACTTTTAGCCTGGACACGTACCTGTTGAAA
The DNA here is from genome assembly GCA_021780055.1 of Acidobacteriota bacterium. Next base: position 2,610 of record JAJXZM010000350.1, on the reverse strand, counting down.
TGCGAAACAAGTCGAGAGATGATTCATAAAGACGCAGTTGATGGAACCCTGCACGATAAGGAGGAAATTCTGATGAAGAATGTCTTGAACACCACGGCACTTGTAGTTTCTTCAACCCTACTGGCTGGTGTCTGGCTGGTAATGCCCGCCTCTAAAGCCCAGGCGAAGGATGCCGCCCCCGCCTTCGCTGCTAAGTGTGCGATGTGCCATGGAAAGAACGGGAGCGGGGACAGCCCGATGGGAAAGAACATGAAGGTTCCTGATCTGCGTTCGAAAGCCGTACAGTCGAAGTCTAACGCTGAGCTTGACGCCATCATTACCAAAGGTAAGGGAATGATGCCGGCTTATGGCAGCCAACTCAGCAAAGAAGATATCAGTGGCCTTGTTGCGTACATTCGACACCTGGGTGGAAAGAAGTAGTCCCGGGTAAATTGAAAGCTGTAAAGTGACCGACGAGTCCGGAGGTAGCGAAGATGAGCAAGATCTTGAAGGTAGCTGTATTCTGCGCCGCACTGGGTGTGACCATTTCACTCGGCTCCCTCTCCTCCTTTGGCAACATGGAGATCGCCAAGAAGGAGAAAGTGGCCTGCACCACGTGCCATGTGAAGATGGGCCAGAAGGACTTGAACGCCGTAGGTAAGTGCTATGCGAAGAAGAAGTCTCTGAAAGCTTGTGAGGCCGAAAAGAAGTAAGGGAAGCAGCTATCCCTGAATTGGATGCGGCCTTGCAGTCCGCAGGATTTGCTATGGGAGGCTGTTATGAACCTGACCTTTTATCTTGCAACGTGGATACCTCTGGCAGTGTTGGTTGGTGTACTGGCCATCTACCGCAACATGATGGCCAGCCACGAAGACGAGTCAATACACGTACTGGAGGGCGATGCACCACAGGTCGCCGCCCAGGCCAAGCTCAGCCATAAACTCGAAGTCATTGAGCGCTGGGGTAAGATCCTGACCACGATAGTCATAGTTTATGGGCTGATAATTGGCGCCATGTATTTGTATTACATTTGGCAGGAAGGTGCCAAACTGCCAGGATAAGCCTGAAGTTCCTGGAAACGACAGCTCAGGATGTGCACCGAGCAGCGGTGCGTTAGAGCGCTGGCAGGGAAGCTTCAGTTCTCGTCTGCAGTCTGGGCTTGGAACTTGACCACGCTCGAACGCAGGCGGATAAGTGTAGCAAAATCGGGCGCCCACACGGTCATCTGCTTGCGGGTTTCGGTCACACTGTTAGTCACGCCGGGATTGTACCATCCTCTTTTCCCCACACTGCTGCCTTGCACGGGAGGTGGCAATTCCAGAAGACAGGAGCTGCTCAGTTGGCTTGGCACTGTGCAAGGGGGTTGGTTCGCCGGTAGTAACGATGCTTTTCCCTGTTGCCACGCATGCAATCTTGTCACCTCTTCAAGTTGCGAGTGGTGCTAAGGGTAGCATGGGAACAAGTTCCCGATCTGTGAGACGGCTGCCTGATGCAGGGTGCGCAGAAAAATGAAGGACGCGCTCTGGAAGAGCGCCCAACTCGCGCTTTTGCCTGCGCGTTGCTATCCTTAATTATTTGCGCGGCGATTGAAGATTTAAAAGCACTGGCTCGGCTGACAAATGCGACGTGGAAGGAGATCGGTCTGAACCGCGGTATATGAAGCGGTCGAGGGCAGCGACGAACTTGCAGGCTCGTGAACACTGAAGTTTAGATGGAAGCGGCCCCAAGCGTTTTGAGGAGGGTGAGGATACGGATGGTAGACCAAGGTAATGGGTGGAGGAGATGGCTTTCACCTTACGTTCATCTTTCCGGGAACTGGATAAGCCGTGTTGGAGTCGTGCTGGTAACTACGGGCGCCGTACTCTGGATTACCCTCCTGCCCATCATTCTGCGTGGTTTTACGGACAATCCTTATGCTGGAATCCTGACCTTCATGGGTTTGCCCACACTTTTTTTCGGCGGCCTCATTCTGATTCCGGTGGGTATTTTTCTTCGCTCGCGCCGCGAGCGGAACAAGGGCATCTATCCTTCAAACTTTCCACCGCTGGATTTTAAGAATGCTGAGTTGCGCCATCTTCTGTTTTTTGTTGGCGTGACGACCGTGGTCAACCTGATTGTCGGCGCTCAACTTCTCTATTCCGGCGTCAATTACATGGACAGCGTGACTTTCTGCGGCCAGACCTGCCATACCGTCATGCAGCCGGAGTATGTTGCATACGAGCACTCGCCCCACGCGCGAGTTGCCTGCGTCGAGTGCCACATCGGTCCTGGCGCGTCATGGTTTGTCAGGAGCAAGCTATCTGGAAGCTACCAGGTTTTTGCCACGATCTTCAATGTATACCCTCGACCGATTCCTGTCCCGGTCACCAACCTGCGGCCTGCGCGGCAAACCTGCGAGCAGTGCCACTGGCCGGCACGCTTCGAAGGAAACCGTCTGATCGTCATCCCTCATTACGCTGACGATGAAACCAACAGCTTAACCAAGACAGTCCTGCTGATGCATATCGGCGGAGGAAACGGCCAGGGTGGTATCCATGGCGCGCATGTCGGGCCCGGCATCACCATTCGCTACGGGTCGGACCCAACCCAGCAAAAAATGAACTGGGTGGAGTACAGCAATGCAGAAACCAG
>JAJXZM010000257.1 GCA_021780055.1 Acidobacteriota bacterium | reverse complement strand
CGCCCACAGGAACCCCACCACGAGCACCGCACCTCCGCCAATAACCGGCAGCGGAAGATCACGCGCGGTGCGTTCCACCTTCAGCGCGCTCACCAGCTTGCTGTTTTTGAGCTGGCCAAAGGTCGACTTGAATGAGCTGACAATTGTCGGCAGCGTTCTGATCAGCATGATGATTCCCGCCGCAGTCACCGCGCCCGCGCCGATGTAGCGGATATAGCTGCTCCAGATCTGCGTCTCGGTCATCTGCCCGATGGGGATTGTGCCGGGGTACATCACATCCGGCATATGTGAGCCAAAAAACTGGATGATGGGGATCAGAACCAGCCAGGAAAGCACGCCACCGGCAACCATGACTCCCGCCACGCGCGTGCCAATGATGTAACCCACGCCCAGATATTCGGGCGTGATTTCTCCCGCAAAGGTAGAGCCTGGATACCATGCCGGGTGCCACTCCGGCGTGGCCTTCCAGAAAAACAGGCCGCCCTGTTCACCCATTAGGAATTTGTAGATGATTCCGATTGCGGCTCCGCCGAAAACTTTGCCCGCCTGGATGCCGCCGCGTTCACCGGTGATCAAAACGTCTGCGCAGGCCTTGCCTTCGGGGAAAGTCAGGTTTCCGTGTTCCTTCACCACCAGCGCGTTGCGCAGTGGAACCACAAACAGAACACCCAGCAAACCGCCAGCCAGCGCCAGAGGAAAGATTCGCCAGTAATCAAGCGTGTACCCGAGGAAAATCAGCGCCGGCAGAGTGAAAACAGTCCCCGCTGCAATCGATTCGCCTGCCGAGCCTACCGTCTGAACAATGTTGTTCTCGAGGATGGTCGATTTCCCCAGCCATTTGAAGACCGTGATGGAGATGACGGCGACTGGAATGGAAGCGCTGACCGTCAAGCCTGCGCGAAGCGCCAGATAAACCGAGACAGCGCCAAAGATGACTCCAAGGAATGCTCCCAGCAGGATGGCCCGCAGAGTAAATTCCGGCAGGACGACATCAGCCGGAATGAACGGTTTGTAGGAGGCTGCAGCGTCTAGCTGATTATGAGTTGTCGGTCCAGATGCCATGATTCACGTCCACAACATTTCAGAAAGGATGTGCCTCAGGGTGGTCCGCACGGCGATGAGGCTACCCGCCCAGTTTAGCGCGAGCCACCTGGTTGACGCGCTTGCCGTCAGCGTTCTTGCCCGCCAGTTTTTGGATGGCGGCTTTCATGACTTTGCCCAGGTCCTGTGGCCCGGAAGCGCCGGTCTCTAGAATGGCCGCAGCGATTGCGGCGCTGATTTCTTCCTCGCTAGCCTCAGCGGGCAGGTAGGCCTGCAGAATTTCCGTCTCCGCTTCCTCTTTGGTGGCCAGGTCTTCGCGACCGCCCTTGCGGAACTGCTCCACGGAATCGCGCCGCTGCTTCACCAGCGTCCGCAGCACGGCCACAGCCTGGTCGTCACTGAGCGGCTTGCCGAGTTCAACCTGCTTGTTCTTGAGGGCGGTTTTGGCCATACGCAGCACGGAGAGCCGAAGCTCCTCCCGGGCCTTCATAGCCGCTACCAGATCTTTTTCCACTTTTTCCGCTAACGTCATTAATAGAATCCTTTATGAGAACTCCCGGCGAATATATCACAAACGCGCACGGTTGAGGGTATGTTGCCGCATTCTCCTAGAATTACCAAGGCCCAGCACGATGCTGCAAGGCATTGGAGTAGCAATCTACGGTGCTCCAATCAAGACCCCACGGTTGCTTTGCATTGCATCCTTAGAAGCCAGGATGCAAACAACACAGAGCGCGCGGCGATCACCTGCTAATTATGTGTTTGAGTTTCTTACTCAACGGATACACAGGGGCGCTTTACACACCTTACTGTACGAAAAGCGGATGGTCCGGCCGGCATGTAACCGCAATGTTACCGTTGATCGATGGGAATGTAATTCAGGTCTGTGGGGCCGGTGTACTCCGCGAGCGGCCGAATGAGCTTATTTTCAGCATACTGTTCAAGCACGTGCGCGGTCCAGCCGGAGACGCGGCTGAGGGCAAAAATCAGCGTGTAAAGGTCTACGGGAATCCCCAGGACGTAATAGGAAGATGCCGAATAGAAATCGACATTGGCATTGATGCCTTTTTCGCGAATCATAAAATTTTCAATCCGCTGCGACATCTCAAACCATTTCATCTGGCCAGTGCTGCGGCCTAGTTCTTCGGACATCTTCTCCAGCACGGTGGCGCGCGGGTCACGCGTGCGATAGACGCGATGGCCAAAGCCCATCACCTTCTCGCGGCGGGCCAGCAGGCTGCGAACGTAATCCTCGGCCTTGTCCACACTGCCGATTTCGAGCAGCATCCTCATCACGCGCTCGTTTGCGCCGCCGTGCAGAGGGCCTTTCAGCGCTCCGATGGCCGAAGTGATGGAGGAATGCATGTCCGACAGGGTGGACGCCGTCACGCGCGCGGCAAATGTGGATGCGTTAAAGCTGTGGTCGGCATGCAGAATGAGCGCAATGTCAAACCAGCGGGCGTCCTTCTCTCTGGGATTTTCACCGGTCAGCATGTAAAGGAAGTTCGCTGCGTGGCCCAGGCTGGGTTCTGGCGCAACCGGCTCTTTGCCTTCTCGGATCCGCGCGTATGCGGCCACGATGGTTCCCATCTGGGCGGTCAGTCGCAGAGCCTTTCGGCGGTTAGCCTCTTCGGACATGTCTTCCGATTCTGAATCGTAAAGGGAAAGCGACGAGATGGCTGTTCGCAGCGTTTCCATCGGATGATGGGCGCGAGGCAGGCTCTTAAGCAGATTCAGGACATCAGGCGCCACGGGGCGGTTTGCAGCAAACCGCTTTTTGAGATCGTCGAGTTCTGCTTGCCTGGGCAGGCGGCCGTACCACAAGAGATAAACCACTTCCTCAAAGGTGGAATGTCGTGCGAGGTCGCCAATTTCATAGCCTCGATAAATCAACCTACCTTGCTGGCCGTCGATCGAGCAAATTTCCGACGTTGCGATCACAACATTCTGCAGTCCTGTTTTCACTTCCGCCATCCGAACACTTCCTTTCTTTCGTTTGTAAGCTGGGAACGCCCCGGAGTTGCTGGGTGCGCAAATATGATACAACGCCGCGCCGGAGCCGGACAACAATGGCGGCGGTTTTGAAACCAACATGTGCGGTCATTGGGGCGATATGCGGGCCAATTGTTTCCCCTTGCTCTTATCCACTCTTGTTCACGTTGATTGCAATCGCCGCCCGTGCCCGATATTCTGCTGGTAGCCGGCATTGTTGAATTGAGGTGCTATGAACAGCGCGCATCTTCCTGTTGGAATGGCTCTTGTTGGCGTCACGGTTGGGTTTCTGGTTCTCCGTTATTTTAAAAGACCAAAGTTCGGTAAGTTCCGCCCCTGGGGTTGGGCGGGGCTCGGGATGCTCGCGCTTTTTGAGATTTTGCTCGTGCTCCGCGTGGGCTGGGTCTCCACTTTTTTTACTCCCTTGTGCTGGATGGCCTACATTCTTATGGCCGATGGTGCCGTTTACAGCTTGAAAGGATCTTCGCGCCTGTCGGATTCGCTACGAGAGTTCCTTCTTCTGGCGCTGGCGTCCATTCCCCTTTGGCTGATCTTTGAGGCTTACAATTTGCGGATGCAGAACTGGACCTATGTGGGCCTTCCGAAAAATCCTGTCCTGCGCAATTTTGGCTATGCGTGGTCATTCGCCACCATCTGGCCGGCCATTTTTGAAACGGCGGATTTGCTTCAGGCGATGGGCCTCTTCAGGCGACCCATCCGTCGCCACGCGCATTTCAGCCTGGCTTATCGAGGGGTATTGGTCCTGGTGGGCGCCCTGTTTCTCACCCTGCCTGTACTGGTTCCGGTGAGCCTTGGACAATACCTGTTCGCGCCGGTCTGGGTGGGCTTTGTGTTGCTGCTCGACCCGCTGAATTACGCCTGGGGAGGCCGATCGCTCCTGCGCGACTGGGAAAAGGGCGATTCGGCGCTTTTCTGGAGCTTCATGGTGGGTGGTCTCGTGTGTGGGGTCTTTTGGGAGTTCTGGAATTACTGGGCCACCGCACGCTGGCTCTACATTTTTCCCATCCTTCAAGGGTGGAAGATTTTTGAAATGCCACTGCCCGGATTCCTGGGGTTTCCGGCGTTTGCTGTAGAATGTTTCGTCATGTTTGAATCGGTGAAAGTCCTGGGAAGAAGACTACTCCAGTCGCGGCAGGGCGAGCAGGTTTCCTTGTCCTCCACCGCTGGTTCGGATTAGAGCCATGAGCAAACGACCGCCTTTAGTTAAAGTCGCAACCGTTGCCGATGTTCCTGTCGGGGCTGTGAGGCACATTGTTGTTCACGATAAACCCATCGCCTTGTGCAATGTGGAAGGGCAATTCTACGCGGTGAATGCCGTGTGTCCCCACATGGGAGGGCCGCTGGCGAGCGGCCAACTACAAGGCTGCGTGATCACGTGCCCGTGGCATGCTTGGAGTTTCGACGTACGGACGGGTCTGCCCGATCATCCCGGTGGACACTCCATCTCGGCCTATGAAGTCCGCGTGGCAGGGCAGGATGTTCTGGTCGGCTGGCTTAAGCGGCCAGGCTCATAAGGCATGTCCTCTGTTTTTGGCATCCAAACGAACCAGATCAACAGGAGATCATACAACCGAGGCGACGGGTTCATGAGGAAAGTTTCCACATGCATGAAAGTGATGAGCCTTGTGTTTTTTCTGTTCTTGTCCCTGTTTGCCGCCGGCATCACCACCCGTGCTGCGACTCCCGCGCAAGCATCAGATGAAGAACAGGTCAAGGTGGCCCAGAAGGGGCTCGATCTCTTGATGAACGGTGACCCCGACGCGGCTATTGAAGTCTTTCAGAAAATCCAGGCGCAGGATCCTGATTCCGCGCTGGGCTATTTGATGGAAGCGGATGCTGTCTGGTGGAAAATCTATCTGACTACGGGGAACCTGATCGATCCGGATGTTTTCGAGGTTGGCCCCAATTCTTCGTCACCTTACGACTCGCATTTCAATAAGCTCGTCGATACTGCTATTGCCAAGGCCCGCGCAAACAGAAACGCTAACCGGGATGTGGCGAGGAATTATCTTTATGAAGGAATGGCGTACGGGCTCCGCGGCAGGCTAGCGTCCATGCGGGAAAGCAACCTTGCCGCCGCGCGCGCTGCCAAGCAAATGCGCTCGCTCCTGATCACCGCCGTGCAAAAAGACGGGAACCTTCGCGACGCATACGCAGGGCTGGGACTTTACGACTATTTCGTGGATACCCTGCCGACGATCGTCAAGCTATTGCGATGGATGATTGGCTTGCCGGGCGGCAGCCGTGAGCGGGGCCTTCAGGAGATCGAGTACGCTGCGAAATACGGCGAACTGACGCGCGGTGAAGCGCTTTACTACCTGGCCAAGGATTATTCCCGCAGCAGTGAAAATCAATTTGCAAAGTCACTGGAACTTTTCACGGAGTTGCGCAGTCAATACCCGCGCAACGGTTTGTGGACGATGATGGTGGGAAGCCTGGAAATCCGCATGGGCCGCGCCCATGAAGGCGAAGCGCTTTATCGCGAGGTCTTGAACCAGGAACGCGGCAAGGAAACCGTCGCCGGCAAAGCCCTTTACAAAGCTGCCCGCAAAGCGCTCAAGCTGCGGCATCCGCGCGAACAGATTCAATAATCGCTCTTGCTTTTCTCCGTGTTCTCTGTGACCTGAAAGAGATCAACTCAGCGAACACTGGGAATCCTCTGTGCTCTCTGTGTCATGGCTTTACCCGTAGAAGAATCGTTCGCTTATTGCTTCAACTCTGAATCGAGAGACGAAGACTGTTCGTGGGCATGGTAGGAACTGCGTACAAGCGGCCCGGACTCCACGTGCCGGATACCGCGCCGCCAACCTTCCTGCTTCAGCGCTGCGAATTCTTCCGGAGTGTAGAAGCGAGCCACCGGCAACTGCTGGCCCGAGGGCCGCAGGTATTGCCCGATGGTGACGATATCCACGCCGACCCCGGCAAGGTCGGCGAGCACGCCGAAAAGCTCTTCCATTGTTTCACCCAGGCCCACCATCATGCCGGACTTTGTGGGAATGGCGGGATCGATTTCGCGCGAATGCTCCAGCAGCCGAAGGGACCGCTCATAGCGCGAACCGCGCCGAGCCACAGGATACATCCGCGGAACGGTTTCAATATTGTGGTTCAGGATGTCCGGCCGAGCCTTGAGCACGGTGGCAAGGGCTTCATCCGATCCGCGAAAATCCGGTATCAGGACCTCGACTTTGCAG
>JAJXZM010000262.1 GCA_021780055.1 Acidobacteriota bacterium | reverse complement strand
CGGCGCGCAGAGCTTCCGGATAATGGCCGGCGGTGAGAGAGGCGGTGCGGTACTGGGCAAGGGCCTGGTTGCGGTTGCCGCTGATGTCATCCAGCCGGCCCAGATAGATATGGCACCAGGTCACAATGCGAAGATCGGTGGCGACGTCCAAGGTTTCCTCAAAGTACTTCCGGGCCAGGTCCGGCTTGCGAGTGTTGCTGGTCACGACGGCCATCCCAAACAGGGCGCGTTCATTCTTCGGGTCTTTGGTCAGCACCTGTTCGAACACCGTCCTTGCGCCGTCGTAGTTGGCGGAGGCGATATCGTTGTCGCCCTCGTCGAGCAGTTGCTCGATTACTGTCCGCCCGGGAGACGCGGCGGTCGAGGCCTGGGTGACCGGCTCGGTGAATTTCACCTTGCCCAGCCGAATTGCCTCCTCCGCCGGATTGATGCCTTTGATCATCTGCGGATAATAGGCGTTCATGGAGGCATCCTGTTTTTCGAATTCCTGCAGAGCGTCGTAGAAGTATGGGACGAGAATGAAGCCAGCGGAAGTCATCTGCTGGATTTGTTTGGCCGCGTCAGGAACGGGCAGCTTGTCCATTCGCAACTCGACGGCGCGGATCAGGCATTCGGTTACCAGCAGCGAGAAGTCTTCCTTGAAATCGTTCCGCAGTGCCGGCGCTTTTCTGGCCACTGCTTCCAGCGAAATGGCATTGTGAATTTCCGGCCCGTATTTCACCGCCATTGGGTCCAGAAGAAAGTGCAGATACTGATGCCGAATATCGTGGATACTGAGATCAGCCGAGGGCGTGACCACCAGAAAATAGTTGGAGCCATAGATGCGTGCCTGCACCTGGTTCGGCGCCCCGAGAAGGTCCAGATAAATCGTGTAGGTGCGGCCCAGGTAGGAACCGGCCGGAATGCGAAGATAGGCGTCAGTCAGTTCGATGCTTCTGCGCACCGGCGCGCTGTAACGCTCGATGTCGGAATGGAAATCGATCGAAGCACGCGCCCAGAGGTCGGCCAGGTCCGCCTGCTTGTAGAAAAGCTGGAGCAAGGGAACCAGGCCCGCAACGTTCCTGGCGTCCGGAGGAAGATCAGCCTGGGCAACCGACAACTTGAAATCGGGAGGCGGCCCGAGCAACAAGGCGAGCGAGATATATTGGCCAAGGTTCCGCCCGGGATCGGCAACCCGGTGGGACTCGTAAAATTTTCTGAGGTCAGGAAGTACAGGAATATTCTTGGCAGCGAGGTCCACCCGAACGGCGTCGCGCGCCTTGCCGACTTCCCCGCCGCCGGCGCCAGAGTCATAACCCGCATCGTTGATGGCCGCCAGCACACTGAAGAGCTGCTGGCTCGATTCCACCAGCACCTTCCCTTGCTGGGCAAGGGAAGGGAGGGGTAGAAGCAGAATGGAGACCAGGAGAATGGCCGCGATTCGAAATAAGGGCGCGGAGAACGTTCCCCGCCCCTGGGCCTTTGAAGTTTGCAATGTTTCAGGAAGAGAATTCCAGCGTGTCAAGAGCAAGCAGCCTAACCTCGGACCGTGATTGTTCGGAATGACAGGACCACCTGGCCGTCTGTGGGCTGGCCAAAGGAGGTAGCCGGCTGAAAGAGACTGTAATACATCATCTGGTCAAGCCGCTGCATCAGTCCAGGAGACTGCTGCCCTGAAAGAATTTTGTACGAAGTAACCCGGCCCTGGGCGTTGATATAGGTCACCAACACAAGGGGTTGCGCTCCCGTATTCAGCTCCATGGGGGGCAGCACCTGAATGCGCGGCGGCGTAATCAGCGGAACGTCGGGAATGTTGCTTGCCTGGGGCGTGCCCGCCCCGAGCATCAGCACAATACAGACCAGAGCCACAAGGGTTCCCGCAACAGAGGGGAACAAGACGGGGCGGAACAAGTTTTCCAGACGCACCATCAATTGCTGCAAGAGGTTCCGGTGCAACTCCTGCGACATCTGCACGCGCAGCCGCAGGGCCAGTTGCGGAGTCACCCGCTGGCGGCTCAGTTGACTCAACTCCGCATGCAGGGCCCCATACCGGTCAAGTTCAGAGGTGCAGGCCGCACAGTGGGTAAGGTGGTAACGGACCGAGTGGACCGTTTCAGCAGGGCACACCCCGTCAATGTAATCGGAGAACTGGCTGCGGATTTCTGAGCATGATTCAAAAATCATACAGACCTGCTCAATCGAACGGCGAGTTTGCGCTTCAGAATTTCGCGTCCCCGCCGCAAGCGAGACTTGACCGTCCCTTCGGCAATACCAAGGACTTCGGAAATTTCCTCATAGCTGAAGTCCTCAATTTCTCTCAGCACCACAACCGCCCGATAGGGTTCAGCGAGGTCCGCGAGGGCGCGCTTGACTTCCGCCTGGCACTCCGCTTGCTCGTATGCGCTGTAAGGAGTCTCCCGCTCATTCCCGTAAAGGCCGGCCTGCATGCTCAGGTGCAGGGTCTCATCATCCATGGAAAAAGGCTCATGGAAAAGACGGCGGCGCCAACTCCGCCGATGATTGGAAGCTTCGTGTACGGTGATGCGGTAAATCCAGGTTTTCAGGCTGCTGTTTCCGTTGAACTGGCGAATGCCCCGCAGAACCTTGATAAGAACGTTCTGAAGAACGTCCGCGGCCTCTCCCTGATCAGCTACCATGTGAGAAATCAGGTTAAACAACGGGTTCTGATAGATCCCCAGCAGGTAGGCAAACGCATCCTCCGAACCCGCCTGCAACTCCACCACCAACGCAGCTTCGTCGCTGACAGCGGCAGCCGTTTGATCGAGAGCGACACTTATTGAGCGCACCGTATCCACTACAACCTCAAGATAGCAGGTTAAAACACTCAGAGCAAGCTCAAGTGCAAATTCATTCAGGAGGATTTTTCCTTTGGCCTGGCGGCTTAAAAGCAAACTAAAGGAACACCCCAAACGCGGCCTTTGGCATGTCGCCGTCAGAGGAATTTATTATGAGAGAAACTTGGTAGCGGCTGCGTTTTCAGCGGCGGATGCAACGCCCAGTTCCCGCCTTAGGAGTGAAGGATCAAATGGGGAACAGATGAAAGTGCGTCCTTCCAACTCAAAAGTAGGGACCCGCCGTCTGCCGCTGTTGACGCGCAGGACGAACTCGAGCACGGCAGGAGTTTCCTCGATATTGATCTCTTCAAACTCCAGGCCGTGTTCTCGCAGAAAAGGTTTGGCACGCCAGCAGTCAGGACACCAGCGGGTTGTGTACATGCGGATTTTAAGGCCCATAATTTTCCAAGCGCTGAACCACCAGACTCGGCAGACCGGTCTTCGGCCGCGGTATTCCTCGGAACCATGCCTTAGGGCAGCTTTGGACCGAATTAAATTCGAGAAAGGCGGAGGCGTCTTCACCCCAAAGAAGAATTTTCTGCAGATATCAGGCCCGAACCTGGCGAGCCGTTTCGAGGCGGCAGATTGCCCTACGCAGATCGTCGCGGGCCTTCTCAGTCTCAGGATCAGACTCGGCATGCGACTTCAGGTACTCTTCCACTCGCTTCCGCTTGTTCTCTGCCCGCTCGACATCGATATCTTCCCCCCGCTCGGCAATCTCAGCCAGAACAATTACGCGATCAGGAAGAACTTCGGCAAAGCCCCAGTGGACCGCCACGTAATGCTTGATATCGTTCTGGCGATACTCGAGAGGACCGGTTTGAAGTTCGGTGATGAGGGGAGCGTGGCCGGGAAGCACACCCAGGTAACCTTCACGCCCGGGAATCGAAACCTCATCCACTTCCTCTTCGGCAATCTTGTGGTCCGGAGTAACAATCTCCAGATGGATATTTGCAGGAAGTATGTCAGCCATAACTCTTGTTTGCAGGAAGCCCCGAACATCATAGGGCTGCTTCGCCGCTTACTCCGCCTTAAGCCTCTCCGCCTTTTCAAGGGCCTCGTCGAGCGTCCCGACCATGTAGAAAGCCTGCTCGGGGATATCATCGTGTTTGCCTTCCACGATTTCCTTAAACCCGCGGATCGTGTCTTCCAGCTTGACGTACCTGCCTTCCAGGCCGGTGAACTGCTGAGCCACAAAGAAGGGCTGCGACAGGAACCGCTGAATTTTGCGGGCGCGGGCTACAGTCAGCTTGTCCTCTTCCGAAAGCTCGTCCATGCCCAGAATGGCGATGATGTCCTGCAAATCCTTATACTTTTGCAGGATGATCTTCACAGAACGCGCAACGTTGTAATGCTCGTCACCAAGGATATGCGGATCAAGAATCCGCGAGGAGGATTCGAGCGGGTCCACCGCGGGATAAATGCCGATCTCAGTCAGTTGCCGGGAAAGAACCGTTATCGCATCCAGGTGAGAGAAAGCCGTTGCCGGAGCAGGGTCCGTCAAGTCGTCCGCAGGAACATAGATAGCTTGGACGGAGGTGATGGAGCCTTTCTTGGTGGATGTAATGCGTTCCTGAAGCTCGCCCATTTCCGTGGAAAGGTTTGGCTGATAGCCGACGGCGGACGGCATGCGCCCCAGCAGAGCGGAAACTTCAGACCCCGCCTGCGTAAAGCGGAAGATATTGTCGATAAAGAGCAACACGTCCTGGCCGGCAACGTCGCGGAAGTATTCAGCCACGGTCAGTCCGGTGAGTCCCACGCGGAGCCGAGCGCCGGGTGGCTCAGTCATCTGGCCGTAAATGAGAGCAGCCTTCGATTTTTCGGGGTTCCCGGGGTGGATGACCCCTGCTTCCGTCATCTCCAGCCAGAGGTCGTTGCCCTCGCGGGTACGCTCGCCGACCCCGGAAAAAACCGAAACGCCCCCGTGCTTCATAGCGACGTTGTTGATCAATTCCATAATGATGACGGTCTTGCCTACGCCAGCGCCTCCAAACAGACCGGTCTTGCCGCCTTTCAGGTACGGCTCGATCAGGTCCACGACCTTGAGACCCGTTTCAAACATTTCCAATTCGGTGTTCTGGTCCTCAAGCGACGGCGCGTGCCGATGGATCGGAAAGCTTACGTCCGAGACAATGGGCCCCAGGTTATCCACGGGCTCTCCGATTACGTTCATCACCCGGCCCAGAGTGGCTTTGCCGACAGGAGTAGTAATCGGCTGTCCGCTATCCACAACCTTCATTCCCCGCACCATGCCATCGGTGGGCGACATGGCAACGCATTTGACACGGCCCTCGCCCAGGTGCTGTTCAACCTCAACCACAACGTTGATGGGTTGCGGAACATCAAAACCGTCCGACACAACGCGAAGGGCGTTGTAGATGGGGGGAAGTTCGGACTCTTCAAAAGCCGCCACCACCACGGGCCCGATAACTTCCACAACTTTCCCTGTCTTTTGCTGCGTCATGATTCTCCCTTTGTTGCTCTAGTTCCTCAATCGATGCTGTCCGGAGATCAGCCGTACCTTTGCGCTTTAGTACTCCAAAGCCTGCGCCCCGCTCACGACTTCAATGATCTCCTTCGTGATTCCGGCCTGCCGCAGGCGATTCAGCTTCAGCCGAAGCGATTCGATCAACTCGTCCGCATTGTTGGTGGCAGCTTCCATCGCCGTCATTCGGGCTGCAAGCTCGGCAGCTTGCGATTCCAGCAAAGACCGGAAAACCTCGACTTCAACGTAGCGAGGCAGCAGCGTTTTCAGGATTTGAGCAGGCGCCTGCTCATAAATGTAATCCGTCAGGTATTCACCTTCCGGCGGCACGAGGGGCTCAATGGGAAGGTAACGCTCCAGCCTTACGTTCTGGGCCATCATCGACTTGAACTCATTGTAAACAAAATCTACCGCGTCCACCTTCTCGCTGATGTAAAGCTCGATAATCTTATCCGCCAGTTCTTTGGCGTGAGCAAACTCCAACTGCCTGAAAATGTTCACATACTCTGCCGCCATCGCAACTGGCCGCTTGCGGAAAAAGTCTCGCCCCTTGCGGCCCACAGCAATAAGAGAAACTTCCCGTCCACGGTGCTCGCGAATATAGTTCTGGGCAGTGCGAAGAAGATTTGCATTGAATGCACCACACAATCCGCGGTCCGCAGTCACAACCACGAGCAGGATTTTCTTTTCCGGACGGCGCGCCAGCAAAGGATGTTGCTGCTGCTCCAGCCGGCCAGCCAGGCTTTCAAGCAACACCATCATCTGATTGGCATATGGACGCGCGTTAAAGATGCTCTCCTGCGCGCGGCGCAATCTGGACGCAGCCACCACCTTCATGGCGCGCGTAATCTGCCTTGTGTTTCTAACCGAGCCGATACGGCGCCGGATGTCCCTCAAAGTTGCCAATTAAGTCTCGCCTCACACTTTCGCTGCTTCGCGTTCCGCC
>JAJXZM010000397.1 GCA_021780055.1 Acidobacteriota bacterium | reverse complement strand
AATCGGTTCGCGAGAAATCAACCATGGCAAGTGACGGCAGGGAAATAATTCTTATCACACGGGCCGATGACATGGGGTACACGCACACCGGAAACCTTGCCATCCTCGACTGCCTTCGTGACGGATTCGTTAAATCCGCAGCCATTCTGGTGGTTGCGCCGTGGTTTGAGGAAGCGGCGCAGATGGCCCGCGCACATCCCGAGTTTTGCTTTGGAGTCCACCTGGGGATCATCGGAGAATGGAGAGGATACCGCTGGAGGCCGGTGCTGCCCTATTCGGGAGTCAAGAGCCTTGTGGATGAAGATGGATTTCTCTGGCAGTCTCCGGCGGATTTCTGGGGACACAGTCCACAAATGCCGGAACTGGAGAAAGAATTTCGCGCCCAGATTGATCTTGCAAGGAAAAGGGGCGTAAGGGTCGACTACATCGATACGCATTACATGATGCCCTACGACACGCGGGTCCGGCCGATCGTCGAACGCATCGGCAAAGACTATGGCATTCCGGTTTCATGTCTCCTGGGCGAACACGAACTTCCGGACTTCGGAATCTATTCTCCCGCGCCGGAAGACAAGGGAAATGTATTGGCGGGAATCCTCGAGCGCCTGGAACCGGGCGTGCACCTGCTCATCGCTCACCCGGGGTATCCTTCGCTTGAGAACGATGCGCTTGTTCACTTTGATCCCAAGGACGTGAAACCGCTCGGTGTGGGGAATCTCCGTGCGGCCGAAACGCTTGCCTACACCAGTCCTCGTATCAAAAGATTAGTGGCAATCCGTGGTATAAAGCTGATGAGCTATCGGGAATTCTGTAACCGATAGACTCGCTGCGCGGCGGCGAATGGCATGCGGTCAAGGGTCACTCACTTCTCCGCACATGGATTGCTGAACTCGCGCGAGATACGACGATCTTTCCCCTCGTTGCCGCGTGCAGTGAACTCGACTTTCGGGAGAACACAGTGAAGGTATTCAAAAGACGCGTCCTGAGAATTTATCTCCCCATCGTGGTGCTTGCGGCGTGTGGCCTCGCAATCGGCCAGGCGGGCACGGGCGACGCGGGCCAAGACTGGCCGGTGACCGGGCATGACCCGGGGGCCATGCGGTATTCGCCGCTTACGCAGATCAATCGTACCAACGTGCAGCGGCTGCAGAGAGCCTGGACCTATGAGGTTCCCACAACGCCGAACAGTTGGCTGCAGGCTTTTGAAAGCACGCCGCTGATGGTGGACGATTCCCTCTACTTCGCCACCCAGACGGGACTTGCCATCGCTCTGGATGCCGAGACGGGCAAGCAGCTCTGGACCTTCGACCCTTACGGAGCAGAAAGCGGCAAGATTACCCCGCTGCCGAATCGTGGCATGACGTACTGGAAAGGAAAGTCGCCCGAAACCTGCGACGGCCGCCGCGATGGTGAGGACAGCCGCGTTTTCTACACGACTCCCGACGCCCGTCTTTTCGCGCTGGACCCATCTACCGGCAAGCCCTGTGCTGGTTTCGGCAAGGACGGCGCTATTGATCTCCGCGAAGGCATCGTGAAATTTCCGAAGCGCCAATATGACCTGACGTCGCCCCCGGCCATCTACAAGGACCTGATCATTGTTGGATCTGAAGTGCAGGAGTATCCCTCAAAGGGAAACAGCGGAGTCGTCCGGGCCTTCAACGTGCGCACCGGGAAGCTGGTGTGGACTTTCAACACCATTCCGCAGCCCGGTGAATTCGGACACGACACCTGGGAGGGCGACAGTTGGCAGGACCGCTCGGGCGTCAACGCGTGGCCGCCACTCAGTGTTGACGTTCAGAACGGGCTGGTCTTCCTTCCCGTTTGCTCGCCTTCCTACGATTTTTACGGGGCCGACCGGAAGGGAAACACTCTCTTTGCCAACTCGCTGGTGGCTGTCAAGGCGGATACCGGCAAACTGGTCTGGTCCTATCAGCTGGTTCACCACGATATCTGGGACATGGACGTGGGATCGCAGCCGTCGCTGGTGACCATCCATCGCGACGGGAAGGAGATTCCCGCCGTCGTTTTGGTTGGCAAGGAGGGCCTCGTTTTCGTGTTCAACCGGCTGACAGGCAAGCCGCTCTACCCGATTGAAGAGCGTCCCGTCCCACAAAGCCAGGTACCCGGTGAAGCTACTTCGCCCACACAGCCGTTCCCCACTGCCATCCCGCCGCTGGCCAAAATCCTGGTGACGCGCGATGTCATCACCACCGTCACGCCCGAGTCGCGCAAATACTGCCTGGACAATTTCGGCTCGGCTCTGCCGGCGAAGATTTTCAATCCCTGGGGTCTGGAAACCACGGTGATCATTCCGGGAACCATGGGAGGAACCGACTGGGGCGGCGTTTCCTTTGACCCATCTTCCGGCACCATGTTTGCGAACATCACCAACCTCGGAGCAGTGGGGCAGATGAAAAAGCAGCCGGAAGGCTCTCCCGAGGCGTATGAGAAAACCAGCAAGTGGGGCTCCTACGCGCGCTTTGAGGACGACAACCATTATCCCTGTCAACAGCCGCCCTGGGGCACCATGAATGCTGTCGATTTAAATACGGGAAAGATCGCGTGGTCCGTAACGCTGGGGGTCGTGGATGCTCTTACTGCCAAGGGCGTTCCCAAGACCGGCATTTACAATCTTGGAGGCTCCATTGTAACCGCCGGGGGCCTGGTTTTTATTGCCGCCACCGCCGACCGCCGATTCAGGGCGTTTGACTCCCAGACGGGGAAGGAGCTTTGGGTCAGCAAACTCGAAGCCAATGGCTACGCAACGCCACTGACGTATCTGGGAAAAAGAAGCGGGAAGCAATTTGTGGTGATCGCGGTTGGGCCGAGTTCGCGTTTCAGTACAGGTGCTTCCGCTCCCACGGTTATCGCAGCCTATACACTTTTTCCAGAAGGGCACACCAACCCGGCACAGGCGAAGTTGCAAGCCGAGACACGGCTGCCCGTTGAGCTGGGGGTCATCCCGGGAGGCAAGGGAATCGAACCCATGGAAATCACGCCACAGCCTCCGGCGCCGGCCCAGCCTCTTCCTTTCAGTCACAGGGTTCACGCCACTGCCGGGCTCAACTGCGACAGTTGTCATCAGACGACGAATGACGGCAAGCAGATGCGCATTCCCGATGCCACCCAGTGCATGGCCTGCCATCAGTCGATAGCGAAGGACCGTCCTGCCATCCAGAAGTTGGCCCGACTGCAGAAAGCAGGAGGCAGAATTCCCTGGGTCCGGGTTTATCATCTGCCGGACTTCGTTTTCTTCAGCCATCAGAAGCACCTTGCCGCCAAGGTGGACTGCGCGGTGTGCCACGGCATGGTCCGGAACATGGATTCGATGCGGCAGGTGAAAGACATTTCTATGATGAGCTGCGTCAATTGCCACAATCTCCGCAAGGCCACTGTTTCCTGCGGCCAATGTCATAACATCGGATACTAAAAAATGACGCTCGATCGGCGTACAGTTCTGAAAAGTCTTGTTGCAGGGGTCGCCACTGCCGGCGGCCTGTCTGGCACTGCGAATCCTGGCGGGGCCCCTGAATCCGCCGGTCGCATAAGAATATGGGATATGCACACGCATCTTGACGGCGTGCCGGGAGACACACCGGAAGCGCGAATGGAGGTGCTTGTCCGGCACATGGACCGGCTTGGGATCGAACGAATTATTCTCTCGCAGGGATACGATCAATATATCCGGCACCCGACCCCGGAGCAGGTGCGCGAGGAAAACGACCGGGTGATGCGCGCTGTGCAGCATTTCCCTGATCGGGCGTACGGGTCTGTTTATCTGTGCCCGGACAATGTTGACTTCTGCCTTCAGGAATTCGACCGCTGCGTCAGGGAAGGGCCGATGGTCAGCGTCGGAGAGCTGGAGGCCGACGTTCGTTGCAATTCACCGGCGCTCGACCCGATTGTTGAGCGGGCAATCTCTTTAAAAGTTCCGATCCTCCAGCACACCTGGATCAAAACTAACGGCAATGAGCCGGGTGAATCCACTCCCTACGACCTGGTCGAACTCGCAAAGCGCCACCCCGAGGCCCAGTTCGTTTGCGGGCACACGGGCGGCAACTGGGAGCTCGGCATTCGCGCCATTCGCGATGCGAAAAACGTCTGTGCCGGAATTGCGGGCTCAGACCCGACTTCCGGCTTCGTCGAAATGGCAGTCCGCGAGTTGGGGGCAGAGCGCATTGTTTACGGGAGCGACGCCGGAGGGCGCAGCTTCGCGTCTCAGGTCGCCAAGGTCGTCGGCGCTGAAATTCCCGGCTCGGCGAAGGAACTGATTCTGGGTGGAAACCTCCGCCGCCTGCTGCGGCCCAGCCTCGAGGCGAAAGGCCTGAAGTCATGATTGACACCAACGTCAGCGTGTTTCGCTGGCCATTCCGGCGCCTTATTGGGGACGACCCGGCGGAACTTGTCGCGCGCCTCCGCAAGAAGGGAGTGACGCAGGCCTGGGCTGCCAGCTTTGAGGGCTTGTTCTGCCGCGATGTTGCCGGCGTGAATGCGAGGCTCGCTGCCGCCTGCCGCGAGCACGGGCGGAATTTTCTGGTTCCATTCGGTTGCGTCAATCCCAAGCTGCCGGATTGGGAGGAAGATCTGCGCCGATGCCACGAAGTTCATCACATGCCGGGAATTCGCTTACACCCGAATTACCACGGCTACACTCTCGCAGATCTCGCGTTTGCCAGGCTCATTCAAGTGGCGGGAAGCCGCGGCTTGCTGGTTCAGATTGCGCTTTCCATGGAAGACCCGCGCACACAATTCCCGCTGATGCAGGTGCCGCCGGTTGACCCCACTCCACTGTCCGATCTGCTGTCGCAGCTTAAGAAATTACGGCTGGTCCTTCTTAACGCGGGCTATTGGGGCGGAGCAGTTACGCCCCATATCCAAAAGATCAAGGAAGCCGGCAACGTCTGCTTCGATATTGCCATGAACGAACGGGTAGGCGGGCTTGAACGTCTGATCGCCGAAACGTCATCCTCACGTGTTGTCTTTGGTTCGCATTATCCGTTTTTCTATTTTGAGTCTGCGCTGCTGAAAGTCAGGTCTGCAGGCCTTCCGCATGATCGGGAATTGGCGATTACCGAAGTGAACGCCAGAAAACTTCTCGACGGTCTATCGTAGCGATCTACAGGAGTGATGTTTGCGGGTAGCTACAAGTGGCGTTTGCCTAACGCCTGCCCCAGCGAGTCTGATCTACTTGAGCAGTTCCTTGATGTACGTGTCATCCTGCGCCTGGGCCAAATCCGTCGTGTCGCCGAGAACATATCGGTACTGATAAGAAGGCCCCAGTGTGACAACGCGGCGCAACCAGTTTGTCGGGTCGGTCCACATCACGGGCCGATTGCCCATGGCTTTTACCAGGTCATTCAGGTCCCAATGGAGGGCAAAACCGGGGATGGCCGCATCCCACAGGTCGGCCGCCATGGAGTTGTCCAACGCCGAGCGCAGGCTGTAAGGTGTCCTGTCAATCCAGACCTTGCCAATCCGCGGGTCAGCCGCGGCCGCGAGCAACAGCCAGATGCCGCTTACACCCCGGGCGGCAGCCCGAATCGAATTCGGGTCGACGTCAGAACGGGCCGCCAGCAGATCAACCCCGCGCAGGATGTCGTGCGCCCGCATGGCAGGCAGGTTAAGGCCGATCAGGTTGGCCTGCACGTCAGTGACGTAGTCGCCGGCAAACGGCCCCTCGTGGACTTCCATCTGAGACCGTTGAGGCTCCATCTCCAGCACCACGCAGCCAGACTTTGCCATGTGTTCCGCGATGGTGGCTGTGGACATCAGCCCAAACATGTTGCCGCCCTTCACCACCAGCACGGCGGGTTTCTTTCCCGGAGCAGACGGAATATGCAATGCGGCGTTGAGCCATATCCCTGGTGAACTCTCAAATTTGATGTGCTCTTTTCGTCCGGCGGCATCGCTCGATTGATCCAGAATTTTGACCTTCGGCGCAGACCGGTCGGTGGGAATCTTGAGTTGCCGCAGCTTCGCCAACAATTCAGGGAGCGTCCCGGGCCTTCTTCGTGCGTTAAAGTCAGCGCGAAGCACCTGATAGAGTTTTCTGCTACCGGGCTCATCCGCAACATTGCCGCTGGCCGTTACCTGCAACTGGTGGTTTGTGTACATCTCGACCGGCTGTTCGTGGTAATCGCCTTGCCCGTTTTTCAGGTAGCGAATCATCCACAGATACACGGCTTCGCGCGCCGCCAGAGGCATGCCGTGCGACCCTGGCCCCACCATAAGACCGACCTTGTCCTGCGCGCCGTAGAGAGCGTACCAGTTT
>JAJXZM010000029.1 GCA_021780055.1 Acidobacteriota bacterium | reverse complement strand
GTGGAAGAAGTTTACGGGACTGCCTTTTGTGTTTGCGGTCTGGGCCGGGCACGAAGGCGCCATCCTCAGCAACATTGTTGCGGACTTTCAGGCATCCAGAGACTTTGGCCTTGCGCACATCGACGACATTGCAAACGAGTACGCACCCAGGCTGGGACTGACGCGTGAGGCAGTGAAGGTTTACCTGAAAGAAAATATTGATTATTCTTTGAATGAGGAAAACTGCGAGGGCTTGCAGCTTTTTTACAGCCTTGCGCATGAGGTCGGCGTCATCCCCGTGAAAAAAGAGATTCTGTTTGCCTAGGACAGGCATAGTTCGAATCCCTGAAAGCACTTTGAGCGGGCGGTTTTGCAAACAGGACAAAGAATGAGTTTAACAGAGGCACAGGCCCTCGAAATGTTGCGCACAGACGATATGATCGGTGTTGGCATGGAGGCCGATGCACAGCGCAAAAGGCTTCATCCGGGCAATATTGTTTCCTATCAGATTGACCGAAACATTAATTACACCAACATCTGCACAGAGTACTGCTCTTTCTGCGCCTTTTACCGGCCCGTTGGCTCGCCGGAAGGATACGTGCTGCCGATTGAAACCATCTATCAGAAGATCGAGGAAACCATTGCGCTGGGCGGCACCGGCGTCCTGATGCAGGGCGGTCTGCATCCCGACCTGAAAATCGATTACTACGAAAACCTCCTCTCCAGCATCAAACGCCGTTATCCCCAGGTTCATCTGCACTGCCTTTCGGCGCCGGAGGTCCTGAACATCGCGGAGATTTGCGGCCTGACCGTCCGCGACACGCTGATGCGCCTGATGGATGCGGGCTTGGATTCCATCCCCGGCGCGGGCGCGGAAATTCTGGACGACGAAGTGCGGCAACGGATCGCACGCCTGAAATGCAGCACCGAAGAATGGCTTTCTGTCCACCGTGAGGCGCACAAGCTGGGTATGCGTACGACCGCCACCATGATGTTCGGCTGCGGAGAGACCTTTCAACATCGTATCGCGCACCTGGAGCGCGTTCGCCGGCTCCAGGAAGAAACGGGCGGCTTCACCGCCTTTATTCCATGGTTCTTCCAGCGGGAAAACACCTCACTTGGGCGCTTCATCAAGGAAGAAGTTACAGCGGTGGAATACCTGAAGACCCTGGCAGTAAGCCGCCTGTATCTGGATAACATTCTGAACGTCCAGGCGTCCTGGCTGACTCCCGGCCACAAGGTTTGCCAGGTTGCCCTGCGTTTTGGCGGCAACGATGTTGGAAGCATACTGATAGAGGAAAATGTTGTCTCCGCTGCGGGATGCGGGCGCACCTCTTCCGAAGAAAAGCTTCGCCGGATGATTCGTGACGCCGGCTTTCGCCCCGTCAAGCGTGACACGCTTTATCGCAATTATTTCCTGAATTGAGACAGCCTCGCGAACGGCCAATCGGGTGCTGCCTGCGGCTCTACGCTGATGACTGAGCTTCGATGGAATCCGACGGTGCGCGAATGGGTCTCCACCGCATCGCATCGTCAGAACAGACCCCAGATGCCGCACGACTGGTGCCCTTTCTGTCCAGGATCAGGCCGCGTGCCGGACAACTACGACGTCTACATCTATCCCAACGATTTTGCAGCCTTCACCATTCCCGCCCAGCCTCCGGCCATCGAGGGTGACGATTTCTATCGCGTCAGGCCATCACACGGCAAATGTGACGTGGTGCTTTACCACCCTGACCACAACACCTCCGTCCCACAGATTCCTGTGGAGCACCTGACGCGGCTGGTCAAAATCTGGCGCAAGAGGTTTGAGGAACTCAAGGCGACGCCCGGGATTCAGTACGTACTGATTTTTGAGAACAAGGGAGAAGTGATCGGGGTTACCATGCCCCACCCGCACGGGCAGATTTATTCTCTGCCGCTGGTCCCGCCCATTATCAAGAAGGAGCTTGCCGCCGCGCTCTCTCACTTTCGCAGCCATCGCCGTTGCCTGTTCTGCGACATTCTCCAAAAGGAGCGCAGGCAGAAGCTGCGGATCGTGGCGGAGAACCGTGCGTTCACAGCCTTTATTCCGTTCTACGCGCGCTGGCCCTACGAAGTACATGTTTATCCCCGGCGACATGTCGGCGCGCTCGACGAGTTCAAGGCCTCAGAGGAAAAGGCCTTGGCGGAAATGCTGAAGTGGGTAACCCTGAAGTACGACAACCTGTTCCACATGTCGTTCCCGTACATGATGCTGCTGCACCAGGCGCCCGTGCGCGGCCGGCACCCGTATTACCATTTCCACATCGAGTTTTACCCGCCGCACCGCAGCAAGGAAAAACTGAAATATCTGGCTAGCGTGGAAACAGGCGCCGGAACATTTCTGAATGATTCGGTGGCTGAGGAAAAGGCGCGCGAGTTGCGCCGGGTAGCGCCGAAAACACTTCGTGAGGTTGGCTGATTGTCCCTAGCCCAGGAAGCACACAATGATCAAGCAATCCTTTCAAGAGATATACGGAACACCGCCCGAAGTAATTGCCCGCTCGCCAGGGCGCGTAAACCTGATTGGGGAGCATACGGATTACAACGACGGCTATGTGCTTCCCGCGGCGATTGACCGCGCAATCGAATTCGGCGCCCGCCGCCGCCGTGACAAAATTATTCACGCTTACTCGATCGACTTCCAGGACGAGGTCGAGTTCAGTGTGGACGCGATTGAAAAGGACGACCGGCATTCCTGGAGCAATTACCTGCGCGGCGTGCTCAAGTTCTTGCAGGAAGAGGGTCACCGGCTGGCGGGCGCTGACATCGCCTTTGGCGGAAACGTGCCGCGCGAAGCCGGGCTCAGCTCTTCGGCAGCGGTTGAGGTGGGCGCAGTGGCGCTGGCCATGCGACTGTTCGAAATCGAACTCGGACCAGTGGAAGCCATCCGCCTGGCGCGGCGTGCCGAGAACGAGTTTGTCAATGTGCCCTGCGGAATCATGGATCAGTTTGCGTGCGCGCTGGGGAAGCGCAACCACGCCCTGTTCCTCGATTGCCGCGACCTTTCTTACCGCTATGTCCCCTTGTCCCCTCGCGTCAAGATCGTGGTTTGCTATTCAGGTGTCCGGCGTGCGCTGGCCACCTCAGAATACGAAATTCGCCTGAATCAATGCCGCCAGGCCGTGGCGCAAATTGGGACCACCGGGCTGGCGGTCAAGTCGCTGCGCGAGGTCGACCTGACAGACCTGGAAGTCGCAAGCCCCAGCCTGAGCGAGATTCTGATGAGGAGGGCGCGCCACGTGGTAAGCGAGAACAACCGGGTGCTGAAGGCCGTCAAAGATCTGGAGCACGGCGATCTGGAAAGCTTCGGCAGGCTGATGGTCGCTTCCCATGAGAGCCTGCGCGACGACTACGAGGTCAGTTGCAGGGAACTTGACGTTCTGGTGGAACTTGCGCTCAAGCAGCCCGGTGTTCTGGGCGCGCGAATGACCGGAGCAGGCTTCGGTGGATGCACCGTCAACCTGGTTCTCGCTGACGCTGCAGAACCGTTCGCGGACGCGGTGAGAGAAGGCTACAAGAAAGCGACAGGACTCAACGCGGAGGCCTATGTCTGCGAGGCTTCTGACGGGGCTCTGGTCGCCGCCTGAACAGCGAAGGAACCCGTGAGGGCCGCAATCTTGCCGGCAGGTGCGGAGACGCCATTCGTGTCAGGTGCTTTTGGAGAAGGCTTCTGCGGGCCTCTGATCAGCAGCATCAGGACGCTGAGCAGGAAAAAGATCAGCAGGATAAAGAGGAGGGTACGGGCGACCCTGCCAGTTTCACCTTCAATAAAAGGGCATTCTGCATTCGGAGTTCTTCGCCGGGACAGGTACCAGGGGAATATAACAATCCACAGGAGCAACGAGCCGAGACTCCACCGGAGCGGCTTGGGGATGTTGTGCTGACGCGCATCCCGCATCACCCACAATGAAGACAGAACCACCACTGCGCCGAGTACGAACTGCCCCTTTTCGGCACCCAGCAAACTTTCAGTGAACAACCCAACCATCAGCCAGATTCCAAGGGTTGCGAAAAAGATGCCCCACGAAAATCGAGCGTACTCAGGCGCGGGTGGCGGAAGAACCACCGGTTCGACGACGGGTACAACCACTTCCGCCGGACGCACAATGTCCTTCGGGTCAATGGCGCTTTTACAGGAAGGGCATATTCTGACCGACGGGGCCAGCATCTGGCCGCAATGAGGACACGAAAAGGGCTCGTCCGGAAAGGCGGCTGAAGGGTGCAGAATAGTTTCTCCGGGGAAATCAGCCATCGCAGGCCTTTTCTTTCTTCGATATGTCAAAAACTCGATTCATGGTTTCGAATTCCATCCCTGGTGCTCATTCCAGTCTAACACCTGGCGGTAGACAATTCTGCGCGGAAGCGTGTTGAAGTCTCGAAGATGCCCTTGCGCGCGATTGCCGCCCTGTGATTGATAGTACCAGTTCGCCTCCTGGTGGAGCGCCATCACCTCGCCGGAAACAAACAGAACGTGTTCTGAATAATGATACGGAGTCGAAGGAATCGTCTTCGGGTTGTAGACTCTATCGACATAGAGCTTAATGCTTTGCGGCGAAAGTTCCTTCGCGCGGACCATCTCCTGAAGCGCCCTCACTACAAAATAGTTGTTCACAATATGATCAATGTGACCTTCGGACGGCGGATGGGCCGTCACAACTACTTCCGGATGAAATTCCTTTAAGAGTTTTTTCACAGCTGCCACAACAGACTCGCGCGCAAAGGGAAGGTTGGGCTCAAAAACATTCGGATAGGGCGTGTGATCAGAAGCCAACAGGACCGACAGGTAGGGATGGGCAGGGTCTGGATGGTTGTACCAGATTTCGCCGGATCCACCATCGGGCAGTCCCAGAAAGTAGATATCGTCCTTCGGCACGCCCATGTGGCCCAGGACGGCTCGGGTTTCATCCATGCGCAGTGTGCCAAAATTCAATGCCTCAGCAGGATTGCACGAGTGCTCGTAATAAAGGTCGCAGGACCCCGCGTCGCCACTGGTAAAGTAAACAAAATGGATTGGGATGTGGTTCTCAATGGCCGCCCGGATCAATCCGGCCCAGCCGCCCTCGTCGTCCTCGTGCGCGCAGAAAATCATGATCGATTTGGGCAGCGGATTCACTCCCAGTTCAAGATTATTTTCGGCCACCGTGTTTCCACTGGCATCACTTAGGGCGACTTCTGCACGGTAAAGGCCCGCCGGACCCGCGGGAAGAGCAAACGTTACCGACTCATTCGCAGGAGCCGTGCCCGGCGAAATTTCCAGCCGGCTGGCGACAAGCTTTTTTTCAATGGGTTTTCCGTCCGGATCCAGCAACAGGGCCTCAGTGGTAACCTGTTTCCAGGCAACCGTGCCGGGATTCGCGATGGAAAAATGAATGGCCGCATTCTGTCCCGGCATGTACATGGTGTGGCTGGCGTCGAAATGGATCGCCCCGGCATTAATGCCCGGAGGATAGAAGTGCCGGTAGTCTTTGGTATCGACGTCGCTCAGTTCAGAATAGGTGTACTGCAAGGGATAAGGCTCGGGCGAAGTCATGCCGGCCGGCCGGATCAGCACCAGTTTACTGAAGGCAATATCAAGAACGTTCTTTCGGTCGCGGTCCCACACCACTGCGCCGTATTGATGGATAGTCGGTTGGCTGACTTTGCCGGCTACTGCGGCGTCGCTGGAGTGAATGGTCTGTTCCGCGCCGGGTGCAAGGTCAAAGTCCTTCCTCAAAGTCACGATGCTCGCAGCCGCCTGTTGCGCAGGACCGGCGATCCAAGGCCAGTAGCGATTTGAAAACTCAACCTGAAGACCGTCGAGGGGCTGATCCGTCAGGTTTTTCAAAGTGATGTCGCACTCGACATGATCGCCCGTTACGTAGAAAGTTTTTCCCAGGCTGATGCGCTCAATCCTAACCAGCTTGCGATGAACGGCGAATGAGCCGCCATCGTGCGCCTTGACCAAAATCTCTCCAGAGATCCGATCGTAGCCAAGCAGGTCAATCTCGTAACGCCCCGTGCGGGCCTCCGCGGGAATTTTCCAGAGAAGTGAATCGGAACTCGTGGCCGACCCGGATGGAGACGTCCAAACTTGCGAGGCCGGAGTCGTGTATACCGCGTGGGAGTCGCCAGCATAGCGCACCTTCGCTGAAAAAACCATGTTGCCGGTCAGCGATGCACCGGGAGCCTGAACCAGCCGCATCAGGACTTCCGAGCCAACATTGTAAGTGGTCCTGTTGGTGACAGCCACAACGCTGCTTTGCGCATGGGCCAGTGCCGGCAGCAACAGGAC